>NZ_CDRNDK010000164.1:0-12685 GCF_977012225.1 Planomonospora algeriensis
ACCGCCCCCACCGCCGCCCCCCACCCTCCCGATCGGCTGAACCCGGAGTCGCCCGCGTTGGAAAGGGCTGCCGCGGCGGGGATTCGGGGCTACTGTCGATGACATGGCCTTCCCCCTGCCGTCACGGCGTGATGACGACAAACCGGGCGAGTCCCGGTCCGGCGGGAGCACCGGCGCGCAGGAGCCGGGGATCCCGATGTGGCTGGCCCACCTGCAGCCCCGCGACGCCGCCGACGGCGGCGGCGAGGGTTCTCCGACCTCCGTCACCATCGAGCTGGACCGGGCCGATTACGAGGCGCTGACCCGCAAGGCCAGGTCGGACGGGAAGCGGGTCGCCGACGTCGTGCGCGCGGCCGTACAGCGGGAGATCGGCAACAAGCCGCACGTCATCGCCCTGATCCATCGCTGGGATCTGAACCGCGAGGACCTCGACGCCGCGGCCGACGCGCTCGGGGTCCCCCGCCTCTCCGACCAGGAGTGGAGCCAGATCGGCGCGCGCCGGAGCCGGAGGGTCTGACCATGCTTCCCGGTCGGGTCCTCGACGTCAGCGCGTTGATCGACATCGCCGTCGCCAAGACCAAGTACGCGCGGGCCGTCACCGCCACCTGCCTGAGCAGCGGCGGCGGCATCTGCGTGCCCGCCACCGCTCTGGCCGCCGTCTACTCCATCGCCCCGCTCTCCACCCAGGTGGAGCTCTTCGAGCTGGTCTCGACGCCCGGTGTGAAGGTCGACGACTTCACCTCCGGCAAGGTGGGCGACATCGCGGAGATCCTGGACGGCTCACGGGACGTCACCGCCGGCCACGTCGTCTGGTGCGCGCGGAACACCCGGTGGCCGATCCTGACGGACCGGGGCGAGCAACTGGCCGTCTACGACCCCCACGTCATGATCGACTCCCTGCCGTAGTCCCGGACCGGGCACCGTCTCAACGGCGCCGCTTCACCGTCTTGGTGGCGGTGATCTTCTTTGCGGACTCGACGCCGTTGGTCACGGTGCCGCTGACCTGGACCTGGGCGCCGGCCGGAAGGGCGGCCAGAGCGGAGGCGGCCCGGTTCAGGGTGATGACCGCGCCGTCGGCCACGGGGATGGTGGTCTGCGCGAGGCGGCCCCTGAGCAGGTGGGTCACGGTGACGGTCCCGGCGTCGGCGTCCACCGAGGCGACCACGCCCTCCTGGCGGAAGGCCCACGTGGTCGTCACCGTCAGGGCCGTGGCGGACCCGACGCTGTTGGTCACGGTGCCGGTCACCTTGATACGGGCACCGGCCGGCACCTCGGCCACCGTCGCGGCGACACCGTCGATGAGCACCACCGCGTCCTCCGCCACCGGAATCGCATTCTCCGCACCGTTGGCCGCCGTCACCGCCACGGTCCCGGCATCGGCGTCCACCGAGGCGACCACGCCCTCCTGGCGGAAGGCCCACGTGGTGGTCACCACCAGTTTGGTGGCGGTGCGGGTGCCGCTGATGCCGGTCCCGGTGACCTTGATGCGGGAGCCGACGGGTACCTCGGCCAGGGTCGCGGCGACACCGTCGACGGTCACGGCGGCGGTCGCGGCGACGGTGAGACCGGCCCGGGCGGTGGTGCCGCCGGCGGCCGGGACGGTGACGGCGAGGGTCGCGGCGGCGGCGTCCACCGCGGCGACGACGCCGTCGGTCCGGAACGTCACCGACTTGACCGGGGCGGGGCGCCCCTTCGACGCCGCCACCACGGCGGGGGCCGCCGCTGCGGACGCGGGCTGGACGGCCAGACCGCTGAGGGTCAGGCCGGCGACGACGGAGAAGGCGAGCAGATGGTGCTTGCGCATGAAGGCGGGCTCCTCGGCTGGTGCGGTCGAACCACGACGATGCGCTCCGGACATGACCTGTCACGGTGCGAAACGGTTGCCTTGCGGTTGCCGGCGGCTTCCAGCTCAGATCCGTCGTCCGGCGCGGTGGACGGTTCCTCATCGGATTCTCAGACTCCCGCCATCGGCGTCTCATCCGGCCCGCCGAGTATCGGTGCAGGTCAACGAAGCGAAACCGAACAAGGAGTGTCATGAACCGCACCAAGCGCCTGGTCGTCGTCACCGGTCTCGGCACCGCTCTCGCCGGAGGGCTGGTCGTGCCGGTGGCGGCCTGGGCCGCCGAACCGACCCCTGCTTCCTCATCGACGACCTCCGGTGCCACGGCCGACACGACGACCGGCACCACGACCGACGACGGACGCCGCGGCGGGCCCGGCGGGCATGGCGGGCATGGCGGGCATGGCGGGCCCGGTGGCCACGGCCCGCAGGCCGCCGAACTCGCCAAGCTCCTCGGCGTCGACGAGGCCAAGGTCACCGAGGCGCTGGAGGCGATCCGCGGGGACCGCGGCACCGGCAAGGACGCCCAGCCGGGCGACCGCACCGCGATGGCCGAGGCCTTGGCCGCGAAACTCGGCGTGAGCGCCGACAAGGTGACCGCGGCGCTGGACACGCTGCGGCAGCAGCGCACCGCCGCGGCCGAGACCGCCCTGGCCGAACGGCTCAAGACCGCCGTCACCGCCGGCACCCTCACCCAGGCCGAGGCCGACGCCGTACTCAAGGCGCACCGCGCCGGCCTGCTGGGCGGCGGTCCCCGGGGTGGCGGGAAGGCCGCTGACGGCACCGGCACCGAGTAGGGCTCCGGTCAGCGGTACCGATCAGAGAACACCGGCCGGGGCGTGAACCGCCCCGGCCGGTGTTCTCATTCGCAGGGCCGTACGGTGGCCGACCCGGAGACCCCGCACGTTTCACAATCTAAAACATTGCATGATCTGAAATTTTCTGACGATCCCGGTCGTTCTGCCCATCGTGGAAAGCAGTGACGAGCTCGGTCGGAGAGACCGGAAGAAGCTCGAAACCCGTGCGGCGCTGGAGCGCGCCGCTCTCAGCCTGGTCGCCGAACGCGGCCTCGCCGACGTCACCGTCGAGGACATCGCCGGGGCGGTGGACGTCTCCTCCCGCACGTTCTTCAACTACTTCCACACCAAAGAGGACGCCCTCATCGGCGGAGACCCGGCGGCGGCGGCCGAGCTGCGCGGGAAGCTGGCGGCCGTACCCGCCTCCGTGCCCACGCTGGAGGCGTTGCGCCTGGTGCTGCGGGAGGCGGCCGGGAGCATCCAGGACCAGCGTGAGCAGTGGCTGCTCCGGCTCAGGGTGTTCGAACAGAACCCGTCGCTGCTGCCCCGCCTCGTCGCCGGCGGAGCCGAGACCGAGCGCTCCCTGACCGCTGCCGTCGCCGCACGGCTCGGCACCGGTCCCGAGCCGACCGCCGCGAATCCGGCCGCCGACGGCCATGCCGAGCTCATCACCGCCGTGGCCCTGACGGCCTTCCGGGTGGCGATGGTGCGGTGGAGCGCCGCGGACGGCGGCCCGCTCCTGGCCGACCTGCTCGACGACGCCTTCTCCCGGCTGGCCGCCGGACTGCCCGACCCCGGGCCGTCGACTCCCTGACCCTTCGCCGGGCCTCCTCTCCCGATCTCCTCTCCGAACCTCCCTTCCCACTCCCTGAACCGCCCCGGCCCTCCGCCGGGGGCTCGCGGACGTCCCCGACGCCGTACCGACCCTGACCCCTGCCTGAAAGATCGAGGAAGCATGACCACCACCAGCGCGCAGCCCGAATCCTCGGCCGCGCCCCCCGGGCCCACCTCCCGCCGGAAGGTCCTGCAAGCACTGTCCGGGCTGATGGTGGGCATGTTCGTGTCCATCCTGGCCTCGACCGTCGTGGCCAACGCCCTGCCGCGCATCATCACCGACCTGCAGGGTTCGCAGACCGTCTACACCTGGATCGTCACCTCGGAGCTGCTGGCCATGACGGCCACCGTGCCGCTCTGGGGCAAGCTGGCCGACCTCTACAGCAAGAAGCTGCTGATCCAGCTCTCCCTGGGACTGTTCGTGGTCGGCTCGCTGATCGCGGGTCTCACCCCGAACGTGGAGATCCTCATCGTCAGCCGCGTCGTGCAGGGCCTCGGCGCGGGCGGCATGAGCGCGCTGGCCATGATCGTGATGGCGGCCATGATCCCGCCGCGCGAGCTCGGCCGCTACGCCGGCATCTTCGGCGCCGTGTTCGGCGTCGGCACCGTCATCGGCCCGCTCATCGGCGGCATGCTCGTCGACACCTCGTGGCTCGGCTGGCGCTGGTGCTTCCTGATCGGCGTGCCGTTCTCGATCGTGGCCATCGTCCTGCTGCAGCGCACGCTCGACCTGCCGGTGGTGCGCAAGGAGGTCAAGGTCGACTACCTGGGCGCCTTCCTGATCACGCTGGGCGTCTGCACCCTGCTGGTGTGGTCGTCGCTGGCGGGCAACCAGTTCGAGTGGGCCTCCTGGTGGACCGCGGGCCTGGTGGGCGGCGGCCTGGCCGTCCTGGCGGTGGCGCTCTGGGTGGAGTCGCGCGCGGCCGAGCCGATCATCCCGCTCTCGCTGTTCCGGAACCGTACGGTCGCCCTGGCCACCGTGGCCAGCGTGCTGGTCGGCGTGGCGATGTTCGGCGGCACGGTGTTCCTGTCGCAGTACTTCCAGATCGCGCTCGGCAAGTCCCCGACGGTCGCGGGCCTGATGAGCCTGCCGATGGTCTTCGGCCTGCTGGTCTCCTCCACCGTCGCCGGCCAGCTCATCACCAAGTGGGGCCGGTGGAAGGGCTTCCTGGTGGCCGGCGGCGTCGTCATGCTCGCCGGCATGGGCCTGCTGTCCACCATCGACGGGCAGACCGGCACGCTGCTGCTCTCGGTCTACATGGCGGTGCTCGGCATCGGCGTCGGCATGCTCATGCAGAACCTGGTGCTGGCGGCGCAGAACGACGTGCCCGCGCACGACCTGGGCGTCACCACCTCGACGCTGACCTTCTTCCGCAGCATGGGCGGCGCGGTCGGCGTCAGCGCCCTGGGCGCGGTGCTCGCCAACCGGATCACCACGCTGATGACGGAGAAGCTCGGCCCGCTGGCCGCGGGCGGCTCGGGCGGGGAGAGCCAGGCCGTACCGGACATCTCCCAGCTGCCCGCGCCCGTGGTCCGCATCGTCCAGGACGTGTACGCCACGGCCACCGCCGACCTGTTCCTCATCGGCGTGCCGCTGACCGCGCTCGCGCTGGTGGCGGTGCTGTTCATCAAGGAGAAGCCGCTCAACACGCTGTCCGGCACGGAGCGGCTGGCCCAGGAGGAGGAGGCGGTGCAGCTTCCGGCCCACTGACCCGGGCGCCGGGGCGGGGCCCCGCCCCGCCCCGGCGATCCGAGCGGCCCCCGGCACCCGGATCGGCGAGGCCGGACCGGCGGGGATCTCGGGTGCCGGGAGCCCGCCGGTCCGGCCTCGGAGACCGTTCCGGCGTCCGGCCAGGCCGTGATGACGCGCGGTACCGTTGCCCGCCATGAGCGACTTCATCTCCTTCCCCTTCTACGACCTGTTCCACGAGAACGGGCACATCCCGAGGGTCCGCGAGCAGCTTCCCCCGCTCCTCGCCGGGGTACGGCGGAGCATCCTGGAGATCGGTGCGGGAAGCGGCCTGGTCACCACGTCGCTGGCCGACTGGACCCCGGCGGAGATCTTCGCGCTGGAACCCTCGGTGGGCATGCGCGGGCTGCTGCTGTCCCGGCTGGCCTCGCGGCCGGAGCTGCTGGAGCGGGTGACCGTGCTCCCCTGCGACGCACTGAGCGTGGACCTGGACGAACCGGTCGAGGCCATCGTGATGATCAACGTGATGTACGCCCTGGAGCCGGACTACCGCAGGCGGCTCTGGCCGGTGCTGGCGAGCCTGCTGGAGCCGGGCGGCCTGCTGGTCTTCACCTGGCGCGCCGGCGGCCCCCCGGAGCCGCGTCCTCTCCAGGAGCTGGAATCGCGCCGGGTGGGCCGGCACACCTACTCCGTCCTGTCGGAGGTCCTCGGGTCGGACGGGGAGGCGTTCGAGGCCCGCTACCTCTACCGGATCGCCGAGGGCGACAGGGTGATCAGCGAGGAGGAGATCGCCGGGCACGCCTACCGTCCCGGGTGGGAGGCGATCGAGGGGGAGCTGACCGGCGCGGGTTTCGTCCAGGCCGACGCGCCCGAGGGCTTCCTCGCCTGGCGGCTCGCCTGAGCGCCTCCTCACCCAGCGGGCCTGCCAGGGCACTTCCTCACCCGGCGGGCCCGCCTGAGCGCCTCCTCACCCAGCGGGTCCGCCCGAGACCGAGCTCACCCGACGGGCCCGCCCGAGGCCGGGCTCACCCCTGCTGCGGCCTGATCCAGGAGGACCGCAGTTCGAGCACCTCACCCAGCAGGTGCCGCAGCTCGGGACCCTCGATCACGACCGAGCGCGGCATCTGGCCGGGCCAGAGGTTGGTGAGCACCCAGAGCTCCTTGGCGCCCACCTCCGCCCTGACCTGATCGTCGAACTCCTCGGGGACGTCGTCCGGCTCCTCGGCGCGGTACGCCACGAAGACGGGGAAACGCATCCCGCTCCCCTCCGGGGAGAAACGCTCGGCGAACTCCACGCTCAGGGGGCGTCCCGAGGCGCCCCCCAGCGAGATGGCACAACCCAGGAAGACATCGATGACCCCGTCCGGGTCATCGGTGACGGCGAAGCCCCCGCCGTTCAGGTGAACTGAGCGCATGACCGACCTGGATACCACGATTTCCCCGCCGCGGGCGTCCGGCGGCACCCGCACGGCCTGGTCATCCGCAGACACCGCGGATCCCGCAGACCTTCACGGCCATCTTCTTCGCCGGTCCGGTGAGCGATCCGGTCGTGTAGCTCCCGCCGTCCACGGTGTAGAGGATCAGAGCCTTGCCCCGGCGCGCGACCACCGCGAAACGGTCGTAGAGCTCGGACCTCCCCTCCTTCTTGGAGTGCTTCACCCACACGGCGTCGTTCCCGACGCGCAACGGCTTGACCGAGTAGCGGTAGCCGTCCCGGTCCTCGGTGCAACGCCGTACGTCGGCGCGGAGCCTGTCCAGCGCGGCCGCGGCGGCTCGGGCGCTCCGGTAGAGGACCAGCTGCTCACTCGACGAGGAGGGGGCCAATGACGTTTAGATAGGTCATCGTGCTGGTCGTGGGCTTGTCAGCGTAAGGAGCTGGACGGTGGGAGGTCCCGTGTGACGGATGCCCTTGTCGCTGGGACGGCGTTCGCGGTAGCTGCTGCGCCGGGTGTGCTCGGCGGTCGCCTCGCCCGGGTCGAGGATGGTGGTGATGAGCCGAATGTGCTCACCCCTGCGGTCGGGCACCGCGTAGTCGACCACCTCCCGCGATCACCGCCAGGTCCGGATCCGGCTCACGGCCACGGCGGACATCCTCTCGTAGCCGGTCCTTCTGCGATCGGCGCAGCTTGGTGGGCTTGGTGATGACGGCGAGCCAGGATCCGTCGTCCAGATCTTTCAACCAGTGCGGATGCAGGCCGGCCTGGACACGCCAGAGAAGGGCCGCGCCGGTCGAGGACGCGTACTGCCAGGCACGGAAGCTCCGGCCCCCAACCTCTGCCAGGCCTGGGTGACCGCTCCACGCGTCGGCGGCTCCCATCGCCCTCCCGGCACCGCCGCGAGCAGGCCGGTCAGCTTCTCCGCGACCTCCTCGTAGTCATCGTCCGCGAACAGGCACAACGCCATCAGCAGGTAGATGACCACATGCGCCGGGAGTTTCCGCACCCGCTCCTCACGGCATCCGTGCAGCTCTCTCGCCTCGTCCAGGACCTGCCTCGGTACCAGCGACGTCAACGCCCCAGCCCCACCAGATCCGTCAGCGGGCCCGACCCTCCGGCCTTGATCTACTCCGCCATCCGGCGGACACTAACGGTTCACCGGCCGGAGTCGGCGATCCGGACGGCGAGTACGTCATGGCGGCGTTCGCCAAACTCTCGGGTGTGTCGATGATGCTCGTCGGCGTGGTGATCCTGATCGGCCGGGCAGTCGCCATCATCGATTCCCGGAAGGCGGACGTCCCAGCACCCACGAGCCGTTGATCAGAGACGGGAAAGCCGAGCTCCTGACATCCTGCTCGCAAAGCCGCATGCTGATCAAGCTGCCCTGGGACGGCGCGGAACACCGCTGCACAACACACTGTCGGGCGCCGATGCTCTTGGTCGGCCATGACTTCGCGGCACCACGCAAGACCGAAGACTTCAGGTGGATTACGACATCCGGCCGTCCGGTCACGGCTCAATCGCAATTCGGTTTGGGGATCACAGTGTTTCCCGGTCCGAATGGTGAATCCTCGAGGCCGACCCCAAGCCAGTAAACCGGCACATTTGCAACTGGACGCCCATTTTCCATGGTTACGGCAATCTCTGAAGCGTATCGCTGACCGTCTTCCGTTTTTCCTTGGATCGCCAACACCCACCCCTGAGAGCGGCCCTTGGTGGACGGGATCTCTGCACTGCGCGCCACTACCGGGGGAGGTCCCGGATACAGGCAGTCATCGCGTGCCTCATCAAGCCATTTGGAGCACTCGTCCACAGGTGCGCCGAAATGTTCACAGAGTCTGGCGACGCCATTACTGGAAACATAAGCGGCGATCTCATTTAAATGAGATTTTGCGACCTCCTCCGTCACGGTGTAGTGAACCGGTGTTCTATCGTTATTCGTAGAGCAGCCGACGGCAACGGCACCGACCAATGCCAC
Source organism: Planomonospora algeriensis (assembly GCF_977012225.1). Taxonomy (NCBI): domain Bacteria; kingdom Bacillati; phylum Actinomycetota; class Actinomycetes; order Streptosporangiales; family Streptosporangiaceae; genus Planomonospora; species Planomonospora algeriensis. Next base: position 8,576 of record NZ_CDRNDK010000164.1, read on the forward strand.
CAGTGCAGACAATCTCATTGCGACTTGCATTCATGCGCTCCATGGGAATGCGTCGAGAGTCGCCCCGGTCGGACAGAATGAACCGAGGCGACTCTCGCAGGTCACGCGATGTGCTTTGATTTCCTGACCCTACAGGCAGGGAATGCCGAGGCCTCCAACGCAGTAGTGCCCATCAGTATTGAACCAGTTGCTCCACTCAGGGCGACCAGCATTCTGGGGAACTTTAACCGCTGCCTGATGTTCTGTTGATCGACTGTTTTCGAATACCTCTCCCTTCCAGTAGCTACTCATCTTTCCAGGGTTCGAGTAGTAGTAAACTCTCTGCTCCTCGCAACTTGTGTACGACCCTCCGACGGAGACCGTATACAGAGATACGCCATAGCTGATTGACCGACAGTTAGGCGGGCTACTTGACTTCGGCGAGTAGTCCGTCCATTGTCCGCCGGAAGGTGAGGTCATCTCCTGACCGCGACCACACGAAGTGAGGTAGTAGCTTGAGTTGGCCCCGCATGTATTCCATGCATGGATGGAATAGTAATTCCAGGCGGAGTTGCCGTCGTTCTTTTCGACCCACTTCTTGTAGCAGGCAAGCATCCAGGTTCCTGCGACGGTTCCTGCGCGTTTTTCAATGCAGTACCGCGAATACATTTCCGCTGTGCCGCCGACTGCCATTGCCCTGACAGATGATCCGCTCGAGCGGGAGTCGTCCTGGGTGAGGTCCTTTGCCTCATTCCAGATGACCGTCGTCTCACAAGGGTCCGTCAACGGCGTGCCGTCCGGGTTTCCTCGGAGGTAGCTAACCCCGGTCACTACACGGGGCAGGATCAGAAGATCAGGGCTCTGCTTGCACTGTGAGTCTTGGAGTAGCTTCTCAACGTCTACTTCGAGGACACGGTAATCCTGCTTCAGTTCGCCTGTGGCTTTCGCAGAAAGTTCGGGGGCACCGCCCTTGGCGCGAGTTGCGAACTTTTGCAGAGCGGTACTCCCCTTGACGGAATCTGTAACGTCGCGTGAGTTCCCCTCATCCACCTGGATGCCCGTGGTCAGGGGAGACATCTCGGGGGCGGCCTGCGCTGCGCCTTCTTCGCTCGCAGCGATAGTGGGGCTGCTTCCGAAGCCTACTAACGCTACTACTGAGGAAACTGTGACCAGTAGCCGTGACAATGAACGCAAGTGTATCCTTCCTATGCATCGACAGATGTGCCGTGCGCGGAGGCGTTGGAGGACAATCTCGCGCACGGCTTTATCTTGATCATAGTTGCAGTCGATTTACACTGCCGTCAAGATCAATGTCGTTACCCAAAGTGGCCCGATGCCGTTTAGCCTCGATCTTTCACGATCTTCGCGTGCTCGGCTGAAGCGTTCGGCTACGGTGTGTTTTCGCGACCTGACCAGCGCAATCACCCGGCTGTCGCACCAGGTGGGCGGGGTTCCACTGGCCCGTTGGATTCCTCCTGCTCGTCGTGGACACGGGTTTCCGCTGGTCAAGTCGGCGCAGGCAGAGCCCGCAGGCGAGCGATGGCCGTGATGATCTGCATCGCCCAAGGCCGGCGTGCGGCGAGGCGCAGGCGGACGCGACGTCCCCCGCGGACCAGCCGCCCGGCCACCGCCAGCAGGCGCAGCCGCAGGCGTTTGGGCTCGTAGCGGCGCGCGGGTCCGTCCAGGGCGAGCAGCTGCATCCACGCCAGGAGTTCGCAGGCCAGCGCGACGAGCTCGCACCAGATCTGGTTCTGGGCGAAGTCGTGCAGCGGCAGGTTGGCCAGGCCGGTGTCCTTGGCGCAGCGGATGCGGTCCTCGCAGCGGGCCCGGCGGCGGTGCCGCAGCTCCAGGTCGGCGAGCTGACCGCGTTTGGTGTTGGTGACGAAGCAGGTGAAGCGGTGTCCGCCCGAGTCGGTGAAGCGCACTCGCGCGCCCGGATGCGGGCGTTCTTTTCGGACGATGACGCGCATGCCGCCCGGCCAGCCGGTCAGCTCGAGCAGGCCGGTGATCTCGGCGACCCAGGCGCCGGGCCGCACCTGGCCGTCAGCGTCGTAGGCGGGAGTCCACGCGGTGGCGGGCAGGGCGAGGATCGCGTTTTGGATGTCGTCGGTGAGGGTGAAGCCGATCGAGTACCTCAGCCGTCGGCCGGGCCTGCTCAGCCAGGACAGGGACGTGTGGGTGCCGCCGCCGGCGTCGGTGCGGATCAGTACCCGGCGGCGCAGGTGCGCCGGTAGCTGGGCCTGGGCCAGGCGGACCGCGGTGATGTGGTCGGCGGCGGTGTTGGAGCCGGCGTTGCCGGGCCGCAGCATGATGGCCAGGGGTTCGCCGGAACCGCCGGCGCCGTGGTCGGCGAAGACCGTCATCGGGTGGAAGCCGAAGGTCTTCTTCCAGGTCGGGGCCGCGTGCTGTTTGTCGGAGTGGGCGATGACGACGGTGGCGTCGAGATCGATCGGGATCAGCTCGCCGTCGGCGCCGGGAGCGGCGGGTCCGGCCAGGTGCCAGGCGCGGGAGCGGGCGTGTGCGCGGGCGGCGCGGATCGCCTTCAGTGCTCGGGTGGAGTCGGCGGCGAGCCGGTCGATGAGCCGGGAGACGGTGGGGTCGGAGGCGACGGGGCCGAACAGGTCGGGCTGGGTGCGCAACAGGGCGAGGTCGGCCAGGCAGTCACCGCCCAGGGCGAGGGTGAGCGCGAGATCGGCGATGGTCTTGCCGGGATCGTGGATCGCGCGGGCGGGCCGCCAGCGCTGCAGGTGCTTCGATAGGGCGTGGTCCAGGCCGGTGACGCGCAGGGTCTCCAGCAGGAGCAGAGCGCCTGTGTGGGAGACGAGCCCCGAGCCGTCGGCGGACACGGTGATCTTGCGGTGGGAAGCGGTAGTCTTCACGTGAAAAGTGCCTCGTGAACTGGTGGGGACGGGACCTTCGACAAGTCCGATCCTTGCAGGTCACAGGCACTTTTCTCATGTAAACGATCAAGCTCGGCGAAATTCACCGTGTAGGGTCGGGAGCTGGCGCGGTGGCTTCTCCTGCCGGTAGGGCCCGGAGCCTTCATGACCGCCGGTTTCCCGGACGGGTGCGCCACCCCAGTGACCATGAACAGGTTCCTCGCTCCGTCTCCAGCTCCCGCCACCTCGAACCGTGCATGCCGTTCTCCGGCACACGGCTCACCGACGTCGTTCACCGCCTGGCATTCGGCGTTCCCCGCCAGTCCCGGAAGGGCCGGGGCGCGACGACGATTCCCGACAGCGTGACCAGCCCGAGCCGATTCGGAGACTGATAGGCGATGACCGACCAGCCGAACCTCCGGGAGCGGTGGTGTCGTTTGCCGATGACCAGCGCCATCCGCATCACCGCGTACTCTCTGATCTTGCCGAAGTGCCGGGAGGAATTGCCGAACCGGAAATAGGCGGCCCAGCCGCGCAGGAACCGGTTGACGTCCTCCACGATCACTTCCGGGCTCAGCAGCAACCGGGACCGGTCCGTCAACCGCCGGATCCGATCTCGGGCGTGCTGCATGGCCCGGTCGGCGGGCCAGCGGGCCAGGAAAGTGGTCGGCCGCCTGCCGTCGCGGCCCGTCGTACGGACCAGCCGGTGATGAAAACCCAGGAAGTCCAGGCCCTCACCACCGACCTCCAGATGCACGATCCGGGTCTTGGCCGCCTTCGGCTCCAGGCCGAGTCCGGCCAGCAGAACCGTCAGACGCTCCAACGCCCGCACCGCCTGGCTACGGGACCAGCACATCACCACCACGTCGTCGGCGTAGCGCACCAGCGCCCCGTCCCCGTCCTCCCACACCCGGTCAAGCCGGTGCAGGTAGACGTTGCACAACACGGGACTGATCACCCCGCCCTGCGGGGTCCCGGTGACCGGCCGCCGGACCTGCCCGTCCCGCATCACTCCCGAGCGCAAAATCGCCCTCAGCAGCTTCAGGACCGACCGGTCACAGACGCGCTCCTCGACCGCTTGCATCAACTCCTCATGCGGAATCGCCGAAAAGCAGTCGGCGATGTCCGTCTCGACCACCCACCGGCGCCCGCGATAGCACTCGTCGACGAGTACCTGCAGGGCGTCGTGCGCCGACCGCCTCGGGCGGAACCCGAAGGAGCAGTCGGCCATGTCCGCTTCGAAGACCGGTTC
>NZ_CDRNDK010000165.1:0-12619 GCF_977012225.1 Planomonospora algeriensis
GCCTGCGGGCGGGGTTCGCGCGGCGTGCCCTCGGGGGGGCAGGAGGATCCGCGGGGGACGGGGGCCGAGGGGGCGGCCGAGCAGCAACCAGAACAGGCCGCCGACCAGCGCCAGCAGCACCACGATGAGCACCCAGAGGATCTTGGGAAGGTTCCTGACCTCCTCGTCCGGCGTAGTGATGACGTCGAACAGGCAGTAGAGCCAGAAGGCGAGCAGCGCCAGACCGAGAAGCACGGACATGCCCGAACTGTAAGCCATCTCGCAGGCAGGCGGGGCCAGGCCGGAAACGGAGCGGAGCCGGAGCGCGAACCGGGTGGAGAGAGGCGCCGGTTCGGGGTGACGCGGGAAGATCCACACCGTACGGTGGGACCTGTTGCCGTTCTCCGACGGGAGCGCGTGGTGGCGCATTCAAGCGGGCGGGCAGGGTGAACACGGACAGAGGCCGTCATCGGCGGCGGTGGTGGCAGCGTGAGACGTCCCGCCGGGGTGGTGAGGCCGCCGTCCGCGAGGCGCCCAGGGAGGTTCCCCGCGGGCCCGAGCGGCCGCCGGGGAGTCCGGTCCCCGCCGACCGCCCGCAGTACACCTGGCGGGACTTCGAGCTGGAGGACGAGCGTCCCCGGGCCCAGCCCAACACCCCCGACGCCCCCGGCATGGGCGACGGCCTGCGGCACTGCGGAGCCCTGGAGCGCGTGCTGCACCGGCAGTGGGACGTCCGCGAGGGGCCGCCGCCCCCGGAGGTCGTGGGCGCGGTGGAGAGCCTCGCGCGGCTGCCCGACGGTCTCAAGGCGAAGCTGGCCGAGGGGCTGGAGGGCATCTACGTCGGCGCGGGCGGCGTGCCCGACCTGGACGACATGGGCTATCTGCGGGGCGCGCCGCTGCCGTCGGGCCGGGCGACGTGGGACGTCTGCGCCGGAGCGTACGGCGACCGCAAAGTGGTGGTGGGGGACAGGCCCTCACCCACCCCCGACGTGATGATGCATGAGATCGGGCACGCCCTGGACGACGTGGACGCGCCCCATGGAGACTGGGTGTCGGACTCCCCCGAGTTCGCCGCCCTCTACGAGCGGTGCGTCCCGGCCCTGGCCTCGGGTTTCCACCTGCAGCCGGGGACTCTGGGCCGCAGGGAGTTCTTCGCCGACGCCTTCGCCGCCATCGCGTCCCGGCAGCGCCCCGCCCTGGTGGACATGCTGGGCGGGGACACGCGGATGGCGCTCAATGTCATGTTGTTCTTCAACCGGCGCTACGGAATCTAGGTGGTCTGGGATGTACGTCATCCGGCTCGCTGACGGGACCCTGCGCGTGCCGCAGAGCCTGTCCAGCGATGACGGGCGTCTGATCGGCAACGCGTACGTGGAGCTCTCACCGGGGGATCCGGAGTACGACCGCTGGCTGCCCGAATCGCTCACCGAGGAGGAGGCGGCGGAGCGGCGGAGGCGGTGGCTCGCGGAGAACGACGAATTGGAGAAGGAGTTCCTGGCCTTCAAGGCCGAGCAGGACGGCTGACGTCCGCCGGGGGAACGATCCTGCCACCGCGGAGTGACTCCACGGTGACCCTGCGGCTTCCGGGTAAGGCGCGCAGGATCACCGATGGTGCGACGTCATACGGCGTCAGACGCGGGGGGACTCACCCGCCGGCCGTTCGGCCGTCAGGACGTCCTCACCGCGCAGAAGGGCGTGCACTTCCGACTCGCGGAACCGCCGGTGCCCTCCGGGGGTACGGATGCTGCTGATGCGGCCTGCCGCGGCCCAGCGCGTAACCGTCTTTGGGTCGACCCGGAAGAGGGCGGCAACCTCTCCGGGCGTCAGCAGACGCTCGCTGCTACTCTCCACAATCTCTCCCCCTCGCATCCCGCTTCCTGCCAGCGGGCGGACAGGTAACCAGTGTGCCGAGCGAAGCCTGATTTATCCGTGGTTTCGTTCATAGATCACGGGTTGTTATCGACTGACTGCCCGATTGTTATATGATAGAGCCTCTTTGAGGCTCTCGTGGGTGTTTCTTTACGTAACTGATCTGTTGGGAACACTAGCAGTGCTCGCGTCAGATGCGAAGAGCGTTCGCTTCGCGCTCGCGGCACGGCCTGGAAGGCCTTTGCCGCGTCGCTGCGCGCCCGCTCGCACCGGCATGCCGGGAGTGACGTAGCCTCGATGCCGTGCATCCCGCTTTCGCCTACACCGCGTCCCGGATCGGAGTGCTGGCCGTGACGGCCGGCGTGCTCTACCTTCTCGGGCTTCGCGATCCTTTCCTGCTGCTGGTCGCGTCATTCCTCGTCAGCGGCGTGGCCAGCTACGTCCTGCTGTCCAAGCAGCGGGACGCGCTGAGCGCGCGAATCGCCAAGAATCGCTGAAAACGGGGAATGTCACGGCAACGGGAACATGCCGATCCGGGCATGGTACTCGCGCCCGAGTCGGGTTGTGTCACTACCGACGAGTAGACCTCCCCGGTGGGCGAGAAACGCCTTGACGCCGATTCCGCGGGTCCGGGTGGGATTCCATCGCAGCGCCTTGCCCGTGACCGGGTGGATCGCCCCGATCCCCGTCCGGGCGACGGCTCCCGGGCCCGCCGAGTCGCGGCCGTGGGGGTTGTCGAGCCAGCGCTGGTGACCGCCCACGTAGACCGCGGCCCCGGTCACCGCCACCGAGTAGAGAGTGTCGCCGCCGGTGTGGTTCACCCAGGTCGGGTCCGTCTCGCCGCGCGCGCGGTCTCGAAGCGGGCGGTGCTGTCGCACAGCTTCCTGGGCCCGCCCGGGCCGCCGCTGGTGACGACCACGAAGTAGCTGCCGTCGGGGGCGAAGTCCAGTCCCCTGACGTAGCTGGGGAAGGTCGGCTTGCACGCCGGGGCGTAGGCGTCCGTCCGCCAGGAGGCGACCTTCGCCGGGGAGGCCCCGATGTCGATGAGGCCGAGCTGCGGCCGGGAGAGCCCGTCGAGGGTGCCGAAGCTGCCGTCGATCGCGAGCCGGTCCTTGGCCAGGGCCATGGCGTACACCTTGACCCTGGGCCCCCGGGGCGCGCCCGGCGTGATCGTGAAGGCGGGGTCGACGGCGCCGGTGGCGGCGTGCACCCGGGCCAGTGCCGTACGGCGGACGCCGGTGACGTGGGTGAAGTCCCCGCCCACGTAGAGCCGGGAGCCGTGCCGCACGAGGCTGGTGACCGTGCCGCCGGAGGCCCGGGCGCGGAAGGACGTCACCGGGGCGCCGTCCGCGAGCCGGAGCCGGACCAGCCTGGGGGTGGCGACGTCGCCGGTCTCGGAGAACGCGCCTCCGGCGTAGACGGTGCCGGAGGTCCCGGCGGCCAGGGCGTTGACCGGGCCGTCGAGGTCGGGGGCGAAGTCCGGCAGGATCCGCCCGCTGGCCAGGTCGTAGGCGAAGATGTTGGCGCGTTCCAGGATCCGGGTGCTCCCCGCGTCGCGCACCTCGCTGAACGATCCGGCGACCACCACCGTGCCGCCCACCAGGGCGATGGCGTTGACGATCCCGTCGAGCACGTGCGGGGTGGTGTCCACGGGATCGGCGGAGACGATCCCGCGGTGCTCGACGGTGCCGGCGGAGGCGACGCCCGCGGTGGTCCACCCGCCGATCCCTCCGTTGACACCTGCGGTGGTCAGGGCCAGGACGGTCGTCAGCACGGAGGCGGTTCTGACGGTTCTGACGGTTCTGGCGGTTCTGGCAAGCATTCGTCAAGTTCTAACAGACTCTTGGTAATCATGTCGCTACTTTCCGTGGATTGTGCGAACGGCCCTAGGCTTGCTGTCATGACGCGCGCTTCGCTGGACAAGCAACCGCACGAGGTCGCCTCGATGTTCGATCGCACGGCCCGGCGCTACGACCTGATGAACGACGTCCTCTCCCTGGGGCAGGACCGGTTGTGGCGCAAGGCCACCGCGGCCGCGGTCGACGCGGGCCCCGGCGAGCTCGTGCTCGACCTGGGCGCCGGCACCGGCACCTCGACCGACGCCTTCACCTCGCTCGGGGCGCGGGCCATCGCCTCCGACTTCTCCCTCGGCATGCTCCGCACCGGCGTCGCGCGGCGCGGCGGGTCCGGCATCTCCGGCGGCGGGGTGCGCGGGGTGACGTTCGTGGCCGGCGACGCGCTCAACCTGCCGTTCGCCGACGACAGCTTCGACGCGGTGACGATCTCCTTCGCCATCCGCAACGTCGAGGACACCGAGCAGGCGCTGCGCGAGATGCTCCGGGTGGCCCGGCCCGGCGCCCGCCTGGTGGTCTGCGAGTTCTCCCGGCCGACGGCCAGGTCCTTCGACCTGGTCTACACGCAGTACCTCATGAGGATGCTGCCGGTCGCGGCCAGGGCGGTCAGCTCCAACCCCGACTCCTACGAGTACCTCGCCGAGTCGATCAGGGCCTGGCCGGACCAGGCGTCGTTCGCGCGGACCATCCAGCGGGCGGGCTGGGAGAGGGTCGCCTGGCGCAACCTCTCGCTCGGCATCGTCGCCCTGCACCGGGGTTACAAGCCGGGTCCGAAAAATAGCGAATCGTCCGCCGTACCCGCCTGACACTTCTCCTCGGGAAAGCGTTAGACTGCCGCCCGACAAGTTTGTGAAGACCTTCACAAAGGAACGAAAGGCCCCTCACCCCGAGGCCGTCAAAGCGTGTAGGACAGGACAGGTCCCGTGACCGTGCCAGCCGCCCCACAGCGGAGTGTCGCTGAGGCTGACGCCGACGTCATCGTCGTCGGCGCCGGGCCCGCCGGTTCGACAACCGCATTCCATCTCGCACAGGCCGGACTGGACGTCCTGTTGCTGGAGAAGACCACCTTCCCCCGGGAGAAGGTCTGCGGTGACGGGCTGACGCCCCGCGCCGTCAAGCAGCTCATCGCCATGGGGATCGACATCGACGCCCCCGGCTGGGTCAGGAACAAGGGCCTGCGCGTCGTCGGCGGAGGCATGCGCTTCGAGCTCGACTGGCCCGAGCTGTCCAGCTACCCCGACTTCGGGCTGGTCCGCACCCGGCAGGACTTCGACGAGATCCTGGCCGCCAACGCGGTGCGCGGCGGCGTGCGCCTGCTGCAGGGCGTCAACGTCACCGCCCCGATCCTCGACGACCGCAGCGGCCACATCGTGGGCGTGACCGCGAGGAAGGACGGCGAGGAGGTCGCCTACCGCTCCCGGCTCGTGGTCGCGGCCGACGGCAACTCGACCCGGATCTCGCTGGCGATGGGGCTGCACAAGCGCGAGGACCGCCCGATGGGCGTCGCGGTGCGGACCTACTTCACCAGCCCCCGCCACGACGACGACTACCTGGAGACCTGGCTGGAGCTGTGGGACGGCGACCAGCTGCTGCCCGGCTACGGCTGGATCTTCGGCGTCGGCGACGGCACCTCCAACGTGGGCCTGGGACTGCTGAACACCAGCGAATCCTTCAAGGGCATGGATTACCGCGACCTCCTGAGGCGTTGGACAAGGAACATGCCCCCCGAGTGGGGCTACACCGAAGAGAACATGACCACCCCGATCAGGGGCGCCGCGCTGCCGATGGCGTTCAACCGCCAGCCGCACTACACGCGGGGCCTGGTGCTGGTGGGCGACGCGGGCGGGATGATCAACCCGTTCAACGGCGAGGGCATCGCGTACGCGATGGAGACCGGCCGGATCGCGGCCGAGACCGTCGTCCAGGCGCTGGGCCGCGGCACCGCCGCCCAGCGCGAGCGGGTGCTGCGGGCCTACCCGCAGGTGCTGAAGGACGCCTACGGCGGCTACTTCACGCTCGGCAGGGGCTTCGTCGAGCTGATCAGCCGGCGCGGCGTGATGAACTTCGCGACCCGGCACGCGCTCCCTCACCCCGGCCTGATGCGCTTCGCGCTCAAACTCCTTGCTAATCTCACCGACCGGCGAGGCGACGCGTCCGACCGGATCATCAATGCCCTGTCGAAGGTCGCACCACCGGCATGACCTCACAAAACATCCGGAAGCCGGGACGAATGGTAATCATGCCCCCGCCTAGACTTATGCGTCATGACAACGTGAGCTACGCGCCGGCGCGCGTGGAGATGGGAGAGGAGGCGTAGCGATGGAGCTGTACGCACCCATCCTGGTGCTCGCCGTTCTGGGAGCGGGCTTCGCGATCTTTTCGGTGACGATCGCGCCCTTCACCGGTCCCAAACGCTGGAACCGCGCGAAGCTCGACGCCTACGAGTGCGGCATCGAGCCCACCCCCCAGCCGGTCGGCGGCGGCCGCTTCCCGCTGAAGTACATGATCACGGCGATGCTGTTCATCGTCTTCGACATCGAGATCATCTTCCTCTACCCGTGGGCGGTCGCGTTCGACCAGCTCGGGCTGTTCGGACTGGTCGAGATGCTGCTGTTCATCGTCACCGTGCTCGTCGCCTACGCGTACGTGTGGCGCCGCAAGGGTCTGGACTGGGATTAGGACTATGGGACTTGAAGAGAAACTCCCCAGCGGCTTCCTGCTGAGCACGGTCGAGCAAGCGGCCGGCTGGGCGCGCAAGAACTCCGTCTGGCCGGCGACCTTCGGCCTGGCCTGCTGCGCGATCGAGCTGATGGCGACCGGCGGTCCCAAGCACGACCTGGCGCGCTTCGGCATGGAGCGCGCCTCGGCGTCTCCCCGCCAGGCCGACCTGATGATCGTCGCGGGCCGGCTGTCCCAGAAGATGGCCCCGGTCCTGCGCCAGATCTACGACCAGATGGCCGAGCCCAAGTGGGTCATCGCCATGGGTGTCTGCGCCTCCAGCGGGGGCATGTTCAACAACTACGCCATCGTGCAGGGCGTGGACCACGTCGTCCCCGTCGACATCTACCTGCCCGGCTGCCCGCCGCGCCCGGAGATGCTCATCGACTCGATCGTGAAGCTGCACGACAAGATCCAGAACATGAAGTTCGGCGCCCACCGCGCCAAGCAGATCGACGAGCTCGAACTGCGGGCGCTGCGGACGCTGCCGCTGATCGATCAGGGGACGGGCAAATGACTCGGAGCGAGCGCCCCGGAGTCCGCGGCATGGTCCGCGAGGTACGAGCGGCCCGCGCCGCGAACGAGGAGCGGTGAACGACCATGAGCACTGAGAACCTCCCCGGCGTGCCGGAGGAGCCGGTGGCCCACACGGGCATGTTCGGCGCCCGGGACGCCGGCGACACCTCCGGCTACGGCGGCCTCGTGGTACGGCGGGCGCCGAGGCTGTCGACCCCCCGTCCCTACGGCGGCTACTTCGACGCGGTCGCCGACGAGCTGGAGCGCGCCCTCGGCGGCGACCTGGCCGACGCGGTCGAGCGCGTGGTCGTGGACCGGGGCGAGCTGACCTTCCACGTCAAGCGCGAGCGGCTGCTGGACGTCCTGCGGCACCTGCGCGACGACCCCGCGCTCCGCTTCGAGCTCTCGCTGGGCGTCTCCGGCGTGCACTACCCCCACCTGGAGGGTGAGGAGCTGCACGCGGTCATCCACCTGTGCTCGATCACGCACAACCGGCGGCTGCGCGTCGAGGTGTCCTGCCCCGACGCCGACCCGCACATCCCGTCCAGCGTGTCGATCTACCCGACGCACGACTGGCACGAGCGGGAGACCTGGGACTTCTTCGGGATCGTCTTCGACGGGCACCCGGCGCTGACCCGCATCATGATGCCCGACGACTGGGACGGCCATCCCCAGCGGAAGGACTACCCGCTCGGCGGCATCCCGGTCGACTACCGCGGTGCGCAGATCCCGCCGCCGGACCAGAGGAGGTCCTACAAGTGAGCGAGCGTGGCGAGCGAGCCATGGAGCGCAGCAGTTCGCGAACGAGTGCGACGGAGGAGGACTCGTGAGTGCCCCCTACGAGGAGGCGACCGAGGGCAAGGTCTACACGGTTTCGGGCAACGACTGGACCGAGCTGGTCGGCACGCTCAGCGGCCAGCAGGACGAGCAGCTCGTGATCAACATGGGCCCCCAGCACCCGTCCACGCACGGCGTGCTCCGCCTCATCCTCAACCTCGACGGCGAGACGGTCACCGAGGCCCGCACGGTCATCGGCTACCTGCACACCGGCATCGAGAAGACCTGCGAGTACCGGACGTGGACCCAGGGGGTCACGCTCGTCACCCGGATGGACTACCTGGCGCCGATCTTCAACGAGACGGCGTACTGCATGGCCGTCGAGAAGCTGCTGGGCATCACCGACCAGGTCCCGGAGCGGGCCCAGGCGCTGCGGGTGCTGACGATGGAGCTCACCCGCATCTCCTCGCACATGGTGGCCATCGCGACCTTCGGCATGGAGCTGGGCGCGACCACGCCGATGCTCTTCGGCTTCCGCGAGCGCGAGATGGTGCTCGACCTGCTGGAGTACATCACCGGCCTGCGGATGAACATGGCCTACGTCCGGCCGGGCGGCGTCTCCGTCGACCTGCCGGCCGGGGCGGTGGACAAGATCGGCGAGTTGCTCAAGGTCATGCCGAAGCGCATCAAGGAGATGCGCAAGTTGCTCGACGCCAACCCGGTCTACCTGGCCCGGACCCGGGACATCGCCTACCTCGACCTCACCGGTTGCATGGCGCTGGGCATCACCGGGCCGATCCTGCGCTCCGCCGGCCTGCCGTGGGACCTGCGCAAGTCGCAGCCGTACTGCGGCTACGGGACCTACGAGTTCGACGTCGCCACCGAGAAGACCGCCGACGTCTACGGCCGCTACCTCGTCCGGATGGCCGAGATGGAGGAGTCGCTCAAGATCATCGAGCAGGTCCTCGACCGGCTCGGCGGCCCGCTCAAGGGCCAGCGCGTGATGGTGGACGACAAGAAGATCGGCTGGCCCTCGCAGCTCGCGCTCGGCCCCGACGGCTACGGCAACTCGCCCGACCACATCGCGCACATCATGGGCGGCTCGATGGAGGCCCTGATCCACCACTTCAAGCTGGTGACCGAGGGCTTCCGGGTCCCGGCGGGCCAGGCCTACGCGAGCGTGGAGGGCCCCCGCGGCGAGATCGGCGCCCACGTGGTGAGCGACGGCGGCACCCGGCCCTACCGGGTGCACTTCCGCGACCCGTCGTTCACGAACCTGCAGGCCGTGCCTGCGACGTGCGAGGGCGGCATGGTCGCCGACGTCATCTCGGCGGTGGCCTCGATCGACCCGGTTATGGGAGGTGTGGACCGGTGACGTATGCACCTGAGGTCCGTGAGCGTCTGGAACGGGACGCCAAGGAGATCATCGGCCGCTATCCCAGGACGCGGTCGGCCCTGCTGCCGCTGCTGCACCTGGTGCAGTCGGTGGACGGCTACGTCTCCGACGACGGCCACGAGTTCTGCGCCGAGATGCTCGGCCTGAGCAAGGCCGAGGTCGTGGGCGTGTCCACGTTCTACACGATGTACAAGCGCAAGCCGATGGGCGACTACCACGTCGGCGTGTGCGTCAACACGCTCTGCGCCGTCATGGGCGGCGACCAGATCTGGGACGAGCTCTCCGAGCACGTCGGCGTCGGCCACGACGAGGCCACCCCGGACGGGAAGATCTCGCTGGAGCGGCTGGAGTGCAACGCCGCCTGCGACTTCGCCCCGGTGATGATGGTCAACTGGGAGTTCTTCGACAACCAGACGCCCGGTTCGGCCAAGCAGCTCGTCGACGACCTGCGGGACGGCAAGGACGTCTCCCCGACCCGCGGCCCGAAGAAGCTCTGCACCTTCAAGGAGGCGTCGCGGGTCCTGTCCGGACTCCCCGACGACCTGGCCGGCGACGGTCCCTCGGCGGCGGGCCCCTCCCTGGAGGGCCTGAAGGTCGCCAAGGCCAACGGATGGAAGGCCCCCGAGGCATGACGACTCTCACCCCGGTCCTCACCGCGAACTGGGACCGGCCCGACTCCTTCACCCTGCCCGGCTACGGCGGGGACTACAAGGCCGCCAAGAAGGCGCTGGGCATGGAGCCCGACGCCGTCATCCAGGCGGTCAAGGACTCCGGCCTGCGCGGCCGCGGCGGCGCGGGCTTCCCCACCGGCATGAAGTGGGGCTTCATCCCGCAGGGCGACGGCAAGCCGCACTACCTGGTGGTCAACGCCGACGAGTCCGAGCCGGGCACGTGCAAGGACATCCCGCTGATGATGGCCAACCCGCACTCGCTGGTGGAAGGCGTGATCATCACGTCCTACGCCATCCGTGCCAACCAGGCCTTCATCTACGTGCGCGGCGAGGTGCTGCACGTCATCCGCCGCCTGCACGCGGCCGTGCGCGAGGCGTACGAGGCCGGATTCCTCGGCAAGGACATCTTCGGCTCCGGCTACGACCTGGAGCTGGTCGTGCACTCGGGCGCGGGCGCCTACATCTGCGGCGAGGAGACGGCGCTGCTCGACTCGCTCGAGGGATATCGCGGCCAACCCCGTCTCAAGCCTCCGTTCCCGGCGGTGGCGGGACTGTACGCCTGCCCGACCGTCATCAACAACGTCGAGTCCGTCGCGAGTGTTCCCTCGATCATCGCCAACGGCGCCGAGTGGTTCGCCGGCATGGGCACGGAGAAGTCGGCCGGCTTCGGCATCTTCTCGCTGTCCGGCCACGTCACCCGGCCCGGCCAGTACGAGGCGCCGCTCGGCATCACGCTGCGCGAGCTCCTCGACATGGCGGGCGGCATCCGCGCCGGGCACCGGCTGAAGTTCTGGACGCCGGGCGGGTCGAGCACCCCGATCTTCACCGAGGAGCACCTGGACGTGCCGCTCGACTTCGAGTCGGTCGGCGCCAAGGGCTCCATGCTCGGCACCCGCGCGCTGCAGATCTTCGACGAGACGACCTGCGTGGTCCGCGCGACCATGCGGTGGACCGAGTTCTACGCGCACGAGTCCTGCGGCAAGTGCACCCCCTGCCGGGAGGGCACCTACTGGCTCAAGCAGGTGCTCAAGCGGCTGGAGAAGGGTCAGGGCACCGAGGAGGACCTGACCACGATCACCGACATCGCCGACAACATCCTGGGCCGCTCCTTCTGCGCCCTGGGCGACGGCGCGACCAGCTGCATCCACTCGTCGGTGAAGCTCTTCCGCGACGAGTACCTCAAGCACTTCGAGATCGGCGGCTGCCCGTTCGACCACGCCCCGTCCACGGTGTGGGGGGCCAAGTGAGCGAGTACAACCGCGGCACCGTTCCGGTCGCGGGGCCGACGGAGGAGGCACCATGAGCGTCGAACCCACCACCCCGGCGCAGCAGCCGGCGGAGCTGGTGACCCTGACGATCGACGGGTTCCAGGTGAGCGTCCCGAAGGGGACGATGATCATCCGGGCCGCCGAGTTGATCGGCATCCAGATCCCGCGCTTCTGCGACCACCCGCTGCTGGACCCGGCGGCCAACTGCCGCCAGTGCCTGGTGGAGATCCCGGACGCGGGCAACGGCCGCGGCTTCCCCAAGCCGCAGCCCTCCTGCGCGATCGAGGTCGCGCCGAACATGGTCGTGCAGACCCAGCTCACCTCCCCGGTCGCGGAGAAGGCGCAGCGCGGTGTCATGGAGCTGCTGCTCATGAACCACCCGCTGGACTGCCCGGTCTGCGACAAGGGCGGCGAGTGCCCGCTGCAGAACCAGGCCATGTCCAACGGCCAGGGCGAGTCCCGCTTCCACGAGCACAAGCGCGTGTTCGAGAAGCCCGTCCCGCTCTCCACACAGGTGCTGCTGGACCGCGAGCGCTGCGTGCAGTGCGCGCGCTGCCTGCGCTTCTCCGACGAGATCGCCGGCGACCCGCTCATCGAGTTCTTCGAGCGCGGGGCCAAGGAGCAGGTGGGCACGGCCGACGGCAGGCCGTTCCAGTCCCTCTTCTCGGGCAACACCATCCAGATCTGCCCGGTGGGCGCGCTGACCAGCGCCGCCTACCGCTTCCAGGCCCGCCCCTTCGACCTGGTCTCCACCCCCACCGCGTGCGAGCACTGCGCCAGCGGCTGCTCGCTGCGGACCGACCACCGCCGCGGCAAGGTCACCCGGCGCCTGGCCGGCAACGACCCGGAGGTCAACGAGGAGTGGAACTGCGACAAGGGCCGCTTCGCCTTCGCCTACACCAACCAGCCCGACCGGCTGAAGACCCCCCTCGTCCGTGACGAGGAGGGCCACCTGGTCCCGGCCTCCTGGCCCGAGGCGTTCGCCGCCGCGGCCAAGGGCCTGGCCGCGGCCCGCGGGCGCGCGGGCGTGCTGGTCGGCGGCCGCGTCACGGTAGAGGAGGCGTACGGCTACGCGAAGTTCGCCCGGATCGCCCTCGGCACCAACGACGTCGACTTCCGGGCCCGGCCGCACTCCGAGGAGGAGGCGCGCTTCCTCGCGCACGCCGTCGCGGGCAAGGGCATCGAGATCCGCTACCGCGACCTGGAAAGCGCCCCGGCGGTGTTCCTGGTGGGCTTCGAGCCCGAGGAGGAGTCGCCGATCGTCTTCCTGCGGCTGCGCAAGGCCTGGCGGAAGAAGGGCCTGAACGTCTTCTCCGTCGCGCCGTTCGCGACCCCGGGCCTGGCCAAGATGAGCGGCACGCTCGTGGAGGCCGCCCCCGGCGCCGAGGCGAAGGTCCTTGCGGACCTGGCCTCGTCCGCCGCCGCGGTCGCCGAGGCCGCCGAGGCGGTCAGGAAGCCCGGCGCGGTCATCCTGGCCGGTGAGCGCCTGGCGACCGTCCCCGGCGCGCTGACGGCCCTGCTGAAGCTCGCCGAGGCGAGCGGCGCCCGGCTGGCTGGGTCCCGCGCCGCGCC
>NZ_CDRNDK010000166.1:0-12576 GCF_977012225.1 Planomonospora algeriensis
GGAGGCACCGGGGGGCGGCGGGAGGGTGGGCAGCGAGGGCGCCGCCACCGGCCGGGGGTCCGTCGGGGTGTCCCCGGCCCCGCCCATCGTCCGCACCACGCCGAACACGACCACGACGGCCAGCGCGACGGCCATGGCCAGCGTCCAGTTGGGCGAGCGACGCTCGCGGATCTTGATGGGCCGGTCCGCCTGGAACACGCTGGCCGCGCGCACCGGCAGCGGCACGCCGCCGTGCAGCTCGTCGAACTCGTGGACCAGGGCCTCGGCATCCAGTCCCAGGATCCTGGCGAGGTTGCGGACGTGGCCGCGCGCGTAGAAGTCGCCTCCGCACAGCGAGAAGTCGTCACGCTCGATGGCGTGGATCAGCGTCGCGCGGATGCAGGCGCGCGCGCTCAGCTGCTCGACGGTGAGGCCGGCGGACTGGCGGGCCTGGGCGAGCGTCTCCCCGATGCTCATGGCGACACCCCGTTCCCCGCTCCGGAGCACGCCTCCGCGCCGGTGTCCGCAGTCGTGCTCCGCCCTGCGGCTCCCTCGTTCCCCTCGTTCACTGGTACACGCTCCCCCGCTCTTGACGTTGAGTAGCGAGTCCCATTCAAGCAGTGATGAGAAGAGTGTCACACAGGGGGGTCCTTGTCCGCTCCATGCCCACGCGAGCCGCCCCGGTCACCGGGGCGCCGCCCGCGGGGGGCACGTCAGCCGGACGGCGGGACCGGCGCGGCGCCGCCGGCCCCCGGCCCGCAGATCACCAGCCCTGCAGACTCACCGGCCCCACGGACTCACCGGCCCCGCAGGTCGGCCAGGAGCCCGGGCAGCTCGTCCGGCTTGACCATGACCTCCCGCGCCTTCGACCCCTCGCTCGGACCGACGACGTTCCGGCTCTCCAGCAGGTCCATCAGGCGGCCCGCCTTGGCGAAGCCCACCCGCAGCTTGCGCTGGAGCATGGAGGTCGAGCCGAACTGGGTGGTCACGATCAGCTCGGCCGCCTGCACCAGCAGGTCGAGGTCGTCGCCGATGTCCTCGTCGATCTCCTTCTTCACGGTGGCGGCGGCCAGCACGTCGGGGCGGTACTCGGCCTGCATCTGGGTCTTGCAGTGCGTGACGACCTCGGCGATCTCCTTCTCGGAGACGAAGGCGTTCTGCAGCCGCATGGGCTTGCTCGCGCCCATCGGCAGGAAGAGCGCGTCGCCCTGGCCGACCAGCTTCTCCGCACCGGGCTGGTCGAGGATGACCCGGCTGTCGGCGAGGGAGGAGGTGGCGAAGGCCAGCCGGGAGGGCACGTTGGCCTTGATCAGACCGGTGACGACGTCGACCGAGGGGCGCTGGGTGGCGATGACCAGGTGGATGCCGGCCGCGCGGGCGAGCTGGGTGATGCGCACGATGGAGTCCTCGACGTCGCGAGGGGCGACCATCATCAGGTCGGCGAGCTCGTCGACGATCACCAGCAGGTAGGGGTAGGGCTGGTAGACCCGCTCGCTGCCGGGCGGCGGCACGAGCTTGCCCGCGCGCACCGCCTTGTTGAAGTCGTCCACGTGTCGGAACCCGCTGGCGGCCAGGTCGTCGTAGCGGCGGTCCATCTCGCCCACCACCCACTCCAGGGCCTCGGCGGCCTTCTTGGGGTTGGTGATGATCGGCGTGATGAGGTGCGGGATGCCCTCGTAGACGCTCAGCTCCACCCGCTTGGGGTCGACCAGGACCATCCGGACCTCGTCGGGGGTGGCGCGCATCAGGATCGAGGAGATCAGGCCGTTGACGCAGACCGACTTGCCCGCGCCGGTGGCGCCCGCGATGAGCAGGTGCGGCATCTTGGCCAGGTTGGCCACGATGGTGCGGCCCTCGACGTCCTTGCCGAGGCCGACGATCATCGGGTGGTGGTCGGCCTGGGCCACCTGGGAGCGCAGGATGTCGCCGAGCGAGACGAGGTCCTTGTCGGTGTTCGGGATCTCGACGCCGATCGCGGACTTGCCGGGGATCGGCGACAGGATCCGGACGTCGGCCGACTTGACCGCGTAGGCGATGTTCTTGGTGAGCGCGGTGACCTTCTCGACCTTGACCGCCGGGCCGAGCTCGATCTCATAGCGGGTCACCGTCGGGCCCCGGGTGAAGCCGATCACCTGGGCGTCGATCCCGAACTGGTCCAGCACGCTGGTCAGCGCGTCGACCACGACGGTGTTGGCCTTGGTCTGCGGCTTGGGCGCGGTGCCCGGGCGCAGGAGCTGCGCGTCGGGCAGGGTGTACGGCCCGGCCTGCGGGGAGAGCACCAGCTGCTCCACCTTGCGCGGCGCCGGGGTCGGGGCGGGCGGCTCCAGCAGCGCGGTCACCGGGGTGCCGGGGTCCGCCGTTCCCTCGTCGTCGTCCACCAGCCCGGGCACGATCTCCGGGGAGTGCCCGGCGAGCCTGTCCGGCGTCTCGGCGATCACCGGCGTGTCGTACGGCTTGACACCATCGCGCAGTTCGGCGGAGCCCGGCTCCCCGCCGTCCGTCTTGCGCCCCTGCCGCCTCCCGGCGGGCCGCTTCGCCGTCGTCCGGGGCGCCTGGCCGCGCGGGCGGCCTGGGCGGCCTCCCGGTTGAAGAGCATGTGCCTGATCTCGCCCAGCCGCTCGGGGACGCGGTGCACCGGGGTCGCGGTGATCACCAGGACGCCGAAGCCGGACAGGATCAGCAGCAGCGGAATCGTGATGAACGCGGGCAGGATGCTCGCGGGGGGCGCCGAGATGACGAACCCGATCATGCCACCGGCGGCCGACACCTTGTCCATGCCGTCGGCGGGCCCGCCCGAGGGGTACGGCGTGCCATGCGCGACGTGCACGATGCCGAGCACCCCGGTGATGAGGGCGGACCACCCGATCATCATCCGCCCGGTGTCGGGGCTCT
This sequence comes from Planomonospora algeriensis, assembly GCF_977012225.1. Lineage (NCBI taxonomy): Bacteria > Bacillati > Actinomycetota > Actinomycetes > Streptosporangiales > Streptosporangiaceae > Planomonospora > Planomonospora algeriensis. Next base: position 2,872 of record NZ_CDRNDK010000166.1, read on the forward strand.
GGTCCGGGTGGCGCAGGATCCGCCAGGCCAGGAGTGCCAGCATGACGGGGATCACCCAGGTCAGCGAGCCGAAGACGCCGCGCATGACGGCGTCGACCACCTCGGTGACCGCGCCCGTGGGGGTCCGCCACGTCATGGCGGCCAACACGATCGCCCCGGCGAACACCGTGAGCCCGAGGCCGTCGCGGCGGTGCACCGGGTCAAGTTCCCGCGCGTTCTGCCCCAGGGCGCGCGCCGCGCCGCCGACGGCGCCCGCGAGCAGCATCCAGATCCCCACGAGCAGCTTGGCGATCATGGTGAGGAGCCAGCCGAGCGGGTCGGACTGGGAGGGGGCCGGGCGGCGCGCCGCGGCGGCCTTCGGGCGGGCGGCGGGCCGTCTGGCGGAGGCCGTACGGGCAGGGGTGGGCCTCGACCGGCTGGAGGCTCCCTTGGCCGGAGTTTTGCCTGAGGCGCCTTTGGACGTACGGGTGGCCATGCTAGGGAGGTTAACGATCGCGCGGGCGGATCGCGCGGAGACTCGCCGCAACCGGACGAGACGGGCGCCCGTTCCCCGCGCCACGGCTGCTTCCCCATGGTCAGAAGCGCCGCGTCGGCCTCGCAGCGCGAACTCCTCCCACCCGCTGTAGCGACCGCATAACGGAATGACCCTCAAAGGAAAGCGCATTCCGTCCTATGTATTGACATGACGTTCCATGTAGTAGAACCTCCTCACCAAACAGGACGTTGGGAGGAGAGACCATGTCCGCACTCGACTGGTCCGTGCTGGGCGCGTACTTCCTTGTGATGGTCGCCATCGGCGTGTGGTCCAAGAGCCGGATCAGGAATGTGATCGACTTCTTCACCGCGGGAGGCCGGATCCCCTGGTGGCTGTCCGGCATCTCCCACCACATGTCGGGCTACAGCGCGATCATGTTCGTGGCCTTCGCGGCGGTCGCCTACAACTACGGCCTGGCCATGTACGTCTGGTGGGCGCTGACCATCGGCCTCGGCGTCGGCATCGGCGCCTTCGTCTGGGCGGCCCGGTGGAACCGGCTGCGCTCCAAGCACGGGGTGGCCTCCCCGCTGGAGTACCTCGCCCGCCGCTACAACCTTCCCACCCAGCAGGTGCTCGCCTACAGCGGCGCGCTGCTGAAGGTGGTGGACATCGCCGCCAAGTGGGTGGCGATCGCGGTGCTGCTCAAGGGCTTCGCCGGCATCCCCATCCTCTGGGGCATCCTGATCACCGGGGCCGTCACGCTGGTCTACATCACCGCCGGCGTCTCTGGGCGGACGTGCTGACCGACTTCGGGCAGTTCGTCATCCAGGGCGTCGCGGGCATCGCCATGTTCGTCGCGATCATGTCCCACCTGGACGGCGTCGCGACGCTCTGGACCATGTGGGACAAGCTCCCCGAGGGCCACGGCGACCCGTTCGCCGGGCCGTACACCACGACGTTCTTCCTGGCCATGCTGTTCATCAAGACCTTCGAGTACAACGGCGGCATGTGGAACCTCGCCCAGCGCTACATGGCCTCGCCCTCGGGCTCGGCGGCCAAGCGCTCGGCGCTGCTGTCCAGCGTGCTCTGGCTGGTCTGGCCGCTGATCCTGTTCGTCCCGATGTTCGCCGCCCCGCTGATCGTGCCGGGCCTGGCCAACGCCGAGGAGGCCTACGTCAAGCTGGCGCAGACCCTGCTGCCGCAGGGTCTGATCGGGCTGGTGCTGGCGGGCTTCTTCTCGCACACCATGGCCATGGTCGCCTCCGACGCCAACGTGATCTCCTCGGTCATCACCCGGGACATCGCCCCGGTGATCGTCCGGCGGGTGCGCGAGCTGTCCGCGCACGCCGAGCTCACCTTCGCCCGGGTGACCACGTTCGTCTTCGTGCTGATCAGCATGGTGATCGCGATCTCCACCGAGGGCCAGGGCGTCGTCCTGAAGATCGTCGTCGACCTGGTCGCGGCCACCATGGGCCCGATCTCGATCCCGCTGATGCTGGGCATGCTGCCCTGGTTCAAGCGGAGCGGGCCGACCGCCGCGATCGTCTCATGGGCCGCCGGGCTGGGCGTCTGGGCCTACGTCAAGTGGATCCTCGAGTCCAAGGACACCGCGATGGTGGTCGGCGTCCCGCTGGTGACCTCGCTGGTCCTCTACGTGGCGATCGGGCTGCTGAAGCCGGAGGGCACCCCGGAGCGGGACGCGCTCGTCGATTCGCTCGACACCGACCCGGAACCCGAGCGGGCCGCCGCGGGCGCCTGAGCGCGCGGCGGGAGGCGCCTTCGGCAGCCTCCTGAGCCCGCAGCCTCCTGAGCCCGCGGGAGACGCCCGACCACACGGAGGAGGGGGCCGGACATCCGTCCGGCCCCCTCCTCGCGCGTCCGCTCCCCCGCGGCTACTTGTCGGACTCCAGGACGCCGCCGTTGGCCACGTCGGACTTCTCGATCTCCGTGAAGAGGATGCGCACCGCCTCGCGGCGGGCCTTGAGGACGTCCACCGCGGCCTCGGTCACCGCCGCCGCGAACTCGCGGCGCTGGTCGAGGGTCCGTCCGGAGAGCAGTTCGACGGTGATGTTGGGCATGTCGGCCTCCACGTTGCATGACATAAGACTTAGTCCCGCTACATGAAACAATATGCCATTTCGGCCGATACGGAAAGCGCTTGCCTATAGGTGGCACCCGAGGTGAGCCGTCGACAGCATTGTGTGCCACACACTATGGTGTCGTCATGGCCTCTGAAGACCTGGTCCAGAGTCAGGCGCAGGAGCTGCGCCGCGGCACGGTCGTGCTGGCCTGCCTGACGCTGCTCGAGCAGCCGCAGTACGGCTACGCCCTGCTGGAGACGCTGAACGGCGCCGGGATCGCCGTCGACGGCAACACCCTCTATCCGCTGCTGCGCCGGCTGGAGAAGCAGGGACTGCTCACCAGCGAGTGGAACACCGAGGAGTCCCGGCCGCGGAAGTTCTACCGGGTCAACGCAGAGGGTTCCCGCGTGGGCGCGCTGCTGGCGCGCGAATGGGAGGACCTCGTCACCACGGTCCGACGACTTATCGAGGAGAATCGTTGAGCACGCTCACCGAACGTTACGTGCAGGAGGTCGTCCGGCGGATCCCGGGCGACCAGCGCGGCGAAGTGGCCGACGAGCTGCGCGCCACGATCGCCGACACGGTAGAGGCACGCGACACCCCGCAGGCCGAGCGCGACGTGCTCACCGAGATGGGTGATCCGATCAGGCTCGCCGCCCGCTACGCCGACCGGCCGCTCACGCTGATCGGGCCCGAGCTCTACCCGGCGTACATGCGGCTGATGACGATCCTGCTCTCCACGGTGCTGCCGCTGACCGTCGCCGTCGCCGTGGTGCTGGACGTCCTCGATCACAACGACGCCGGTTCGGCGATCGGGGCGGGCGTCGGCACACTGTTCGCCGTCGGCGCCCAGCTCGTCACCTGGCCGACCGTGGTCTTCGCGCTGGTCGAGCGCTCGCGCCGGAGCGCCGCGCTCGCCGCCCCGTGGACGCCCGACGACCTGCCGCCGTCCGGCGGGCCGTCAGGCGGGGGGACACTGGGGGCCTGCGCCTCCGCGGCTTGGAACGCGCTGCTGGTGGCACTGATCGTCTGGCAGCACACCGCGAGGCCGTACGGCACGGACGGCGGTGAGCGCGTGGAGGTGCTCCTGTGGTCGGGCTGGATGTGGCCGGTCGTGGCCGGCCTGGCGGGAATGGCGCTGCTCGAGCTGGCGCGGATCGCCGCAGGAGGCTGGAGCCTGCGGCTGGCCACCGCGTACGCCGTCGCCGGCGCGGTCTTCGCGCTCCCGCTGGCGTGGATCCTGTACCGGCACGAGTTCTTCGGCTCGGCCTTCCTCACCGACGTGACGGTGGCCCCGGCCTTCTACACCGTCACCGCGCTCGGCGTGCTCGCGGTGACCGCGGGCGACGTGTTCAGGCGGTTCCGCCGGGCCGCATGAGGCCCTCGGGGCGTCCTCGCGCCCTCTGCGCCCGTCTCGCCACCGATCGCGCCGGCCCGGGATCAGCCGCGGACGGCGGAGAGCGGGGCGCCGAGCGCGAGCGAGACCTCCCGCGCGGCGGCGACGACCTCAGGGGCCAGCCTCTCGAGGCCCTCGCGGTCCATGTCCATCGCGAGCGCGGAGATGGAGATGCCGCCCAGCACCTGGCCGGTGTGGTCGAAGACCGGGGCGCCCACGCAGAGGATCTCCGGGTGGTTCTCCTCGTCGTCCAGCGCGTACCCCTGGGAGCGCACCACGGCGAGGTGGGCCAGCAGGTCGTCCACCTCGGTCAGCGTGCCGGGGGTCATCCGGGGCAGGCCGGTCCGGGCGCAGATCGCGCGGACCTCGTCCGCGGGAAGCCAGGCCAGGACGGCCTTGCCGATGGCGGTGCAGTGCAGGCGCAGGCTCATCCCGACGCGCGAGGGCATCTGGTACGGCCGGCGGCCCTCCAGCTTGGAGACGTAGACCGCCTCGTCGCCGCTGCGGACGGCGAAGTGCGTGGTGTAACCGATCCGCTCGTGCAGCGCGCTCAGCGCGCCGGAGGCCTGGCGGGCCGGGTCGAACCGGTTCATGACCCGGCCGGCCAGGGTGAGGATGCGGGGGCCGGGCTCGTAACCGCCGTTCCCGTCCGTCCGGGCGAACCCCCACTCGACCAGCGACTGGAGGATGCGGTGGACGGTCGACTTCGACACCCCCGTCTCCGCGGCGATGTCGGTGACGCGGTGGTGCTCGGCGATCGCCTCCAGCACCGTCAGCGCCTTGTCGATGGAACTGCCTTCCCTGGCCACGTGGTGATCCTACTGGTCAGCGCGCCAACCAGCCCCCGTCGACCGCCAGCACGTGCCCGTTGACGTAGTCGGAGGCCCGGGAGGCCAGGAAGACGGCCGCTCCGGCGAGGTCCTCCGGCTCGCCCCAGCGGCCCGCGGGGATGCGCCCGGAGATCTCGGCCTCGCGCACCGGGTCCGCCCGGAGCCGCTCGGTGTTGGCGGTCGCGATGTAGCCCGGCGCGATCGCGTTGACCTGCACCCCCTTCGGCGCCCACTCGCACGCCAGCGCCCGGGTGAGCCCGGCGACCCCGTGCTTGGCCGCGGTGTAGCCGGGCACGTTGACGCCGCCCTGGAAGGAGAGCATGGAGGCGATCATGATGATCTTCCCCGAGCCCCGGGCCAGCATGCCCGCCCCGATCGCCTGGCTGAGCAGGAAGACGGCGTCGAGGTTGACGTCGAGCACCTCGCGGAAGGCCGCGTAGGGGTGATCGGCCGCGGGCGCCCGGCGGATGATCCCGGCGTTGTTGACGAGCACGTCGACCGGGCCCAGCCGCGCCGCCGCCTCGGGGATCCGCGCGGGGTCCGACAGGTCGAGGATCCACCGGGAGGCCTGCCTGCCCGTCTTTCGCACCTCGGCCTCGACCTCGTCGAGGTCGTCGTCGCGGCCGTGCAGCACCAGGTCGGCCCCGGCGTCCGCCAGGGCCAGCGCCACCGCCCGGCCGATGCCGGTCCGGGCCCCGGTGACGAGCGCGGTCCGGCCCGCCAGCGAGAACATCCCCTCCTGCGCCGCCATCAGCGCAGCTCGCCGATCGCGACCGGCTCCACGTCGTCGTAGGCCTGGTTCTCCCCACCCATGGCCCAGACGAAGGAGTAGGCGTGCGTGCCGAAGCCGCAGTGCACCGACCAGGGCGGCGAGACGACCGCCTGCCGGTCGGCGACCACCAGGTTGCGGGTCTCGTCGGGGCGGCCCATCAGGTGGATCACCCGCTGGCCGGCCGGGAGGCCGAAGTAGAAGTAGACCTCGGTCCTGCGCTCGTGGGTGTGGCAGGGCATGGTGTTCCACATGCTGCCGGGCTCCAGCACGGTCACGCCGAGCACCAGCTGGCAGCTCTGCACCCCCTTGGCGTGGACGTGCTTGTAGATGGTGCGGTCGTTGGAGCCCTCCGGTCCGCCCAGCCGTACGGGCTCGGCGTCGGCCAGGGTGCTCAGCGCCGTCGGGTGGTCGGCGTGCGCCGCGGTGGAGACGAGGTAGAAGGCCCCGTCGAAGGCCACCTCGCGGCTCCCCCGGCCGACGTAGAGGCACTCCTTCGGCCCCAGCTCGTACGGCGTGCCGTCCACGGTCACCGTGCCCGGCCCGTCCCCGACGTTGACCGCGCCCAGTTCCCGGCGTTCCAGGAAGTGCCCGGCGCGCAGCGGCTCCGGGTTCGGCAGGGCCGCCCGCCCCAGTGCTCCGCCCACCACGATCCGGTCCTCGTGCGAGTAGACCAGGCGGACCTCCCCGGGAGCGAACAGGTCCTCCACCAGGAACCGGGAGCGCAGCCAGTCGGTGGTGGAGCCCGGGATCTGGTCGGGCGCCGTGGCGTGCCGTACCTCCATCGACCCTCCTTGTTCTGTTACATGAAATTAAAATTCGCTATATGGAACACCTTGAGCATACAACGACGCCGCCTCCCGGTACATCGACCGGGAGGCGGCGTCGTCAGGAAGGGCGCCGCCGGGGACGGCGGGGCCGCTGCGGGCCGGTCAGACCTCGACGATCACCGGAATGATCATCGGGCGGCGGCGGTAGGTGTTGCTCACCCAGCTCCCCACGGTCCTGCGGACCACGCGGCGGATCTGCTGGATGTCGACCACCCCGTCGGCGGCGTTCTCCTGCAGTGCCTTCTCCACCTGCGGCAGGACCTCGTCGAACCGGTCGGGGTCGATGCCGGAGCCGCGGGCGTGGATCTCCGGGCCCGCGGTCACCTTGCCGGTGTTGGAGTCGACCACGATGACGACCGAGATGAAGCCCTCCTCGCCCAGGATCCGCCGGTCCTTGAGAGCGAACTCGGTGACGTCGCCCACCGAGGTGCCGTCCACGTAGACGTAGCCGGCCTGGACCGCGCCGACGATCCGCGCGCGCCCGTCGACCAGGTCCACCACCACGCCGTCCTCGGCGATCACGATGTGGTCGTCGGGCACCCCGGTCAGCGCGGCGAGCTTGGCGTGCGCCCGCAGGTGCCGCCACTCGCCGTGCACCGGCATGAAGTTGGACGGCCGGGTCAGGTTGAGCACGTACAGCAGCTCGCCCGCGGCGGCGTGGCCGGAGACGTGCACCTTGGCGTTGCCCTTGTGCACCACCCGGGCGCCCCAGCGGGTCAGCCCGTTGATCACCCTGGTGACCGCGGTCTCGTTGCCGGGCACCAGCGACGAGGCCAACAGCACGGTGTCGCCCTCGGCGACCCGGATCGGGTGGTCGCGGTTGGCCATGCGCGACAGCGCCGCCATCGGCTCGCCCTGGGAACCGGTGCAGATCAGCACCACCTCCTCCGGTGGCCAGCCCTCGATCTCCTTGGAGTCGACGACCAGCCCCGGCGGGATCCGCAGGTAGCCCAGGTCGCGCGCCACGCCCATGTTGCGCACCATGGAGCGGCCGATGAGGGCGACCTTGCGGCCGTGCCGCTCGGCGGCGTCGATGACCTGCTGCACGCGGTGGATGTGGGAGGCGAAGCTCGCCACGATCACCCGCTTGGACGAGGTGCGGACCACCTCGTCGATGACCGGGCCGATCTCCCGCTCGCTGGTGACGAAGCCCGGCACCTCGGCGTTGGTGGAGTCCGACATCAGCAGGTCGACGCCCTCGCGGCCGAGCCGGGCGAAGCCGCCCAGGTCGGTCAGGCGCCCGTCGCTGGGCAGCTGGTCCATCCGGAAGTCGCCGGTGTGCAGGACGATGCCCGCGGGCGTGCGGACCGCCACCGCCAGCGCGTCCGGGATCGAGTGGTTGACCGCGAAGAACTCGCAGTCGAACGGCCCGAACGCGCGCCGCTGCTCCTCGGCCACCTCGACCTTGACCGGCTGGATCCGGTGCTCGGTCAGCTTGGCCTCGAGCAGCGCCAGCGTCAGCTTCGAACCGACCACCGGGATGTTCCGGCGCTCGCGCAGGAGGTACGGCACGGCGCCGATGTGGTCCTCGTGGCCGTGCGTGAGGATGACCGCCTCGATGTCGTCCAGGCGGTCCCGGATGTAGTCGAAGTCGGGCAGGATCAGGTCGATGCCCGGCTGCTCGGCCTCGGGGAAGAGCACCCCGCAGTCGACGACCAGCAGGCGCCCTTCGAACTCGAACACCGCCATGTTGCGGCCGATCTCACCGAGACCGCCCAGCGCCACGATGCGCAGCGCGCCATCGGGCAGCGGCGGCGGCGGCCCGAGTTCGGGATGGGGGTGACTCATCCGGCCACACCTCTCTCACATGCGTCGTGCAGCCCGCGGGCCGTCGGGACCGCTCCCTCGCCGAACGCTCCGGACCCCTGCGGACCTTGGTGTCTTCTCTGCTTCAAACCGGTTTTCCTCCAAGCTGCGACCGCTTCCGATCGCGACGTTCCTTCTCACACCACATCTCAGTCGGACAGCTTCACGCCGCCCGCGACCAGTTCCGCGCGCAGGTTCGCCACCTGCTGCCCGGTGGCCTCCACCAGGGGCGGGCGCACGGGACCCGCGGGCGCCCCACCAGCACCAGCGCCGCCTTGGCCATGATCGCTCCACCGGCCTGCATCATGATCCCCGAGACCACCGGGAGCAGCCTGCGGTGGATCTCCAGCGCGCCCGCCGCGTCACCGGCGCGGTGCAGCCGCATCATCTCGGCGATCTCGGCGCCCACGACGTGTCCCACCACGCTCACGCACCCGGCGGCCCCGACGGAGAGCCACGGCAGGTTCAGCGTGTCGTCACCCGAGTAGAAGACCAGATCGGTGAAGGCCATGACCTGCGAACCGGTGAACAGGTCCGCCTTGGCGTCCTTCACCGCGACGATGCGCTCGTGCTGGGCCAGCCTGACCAGGGTCTCGATCTGGATCGGCACGCCGCTGCGGCCGGGGATGTCGTAGAGCATCACCGGCAGGCCGGTGGCGTCCGCCACCGCCGTGAAGTGCCGGTAGAGCCCCTCCTGCGGCGGCTTGCTGTAGTACGGCGTCACCACGAGCAGGCCGTGGGCCCCCGCGCGCTCGGCGGCGCGGGCCAGCCCGACGCTGTGGCGGGTGTCGTTGGTGCCCGCCCCGGCCACCACGGCGGCGCGGTCCCCGACCGCCTCCAGTACGGCGCGCAGCAGGCGCTCCTTCTCCTCGTCGGTGGTGGTCGGGGACTCGCCCGTCGTGCCACTCACCACGAGCCCGTCGTTGCGCTGCTCGTCCACCAGGTAGGTGGCCAGTCGCTGCGCCCCCTCGTAGTCGACCGCGCCGTCGTCGGTGAACGGCGTGACCATGGCGGTCAGCATGCGGCCAAAGGGGGCGTCGGAGGTTGTCGTCGGCGCTGCCATAGACCGAACGGTACCCGGATCCGGAGAAGCGGTGGACCCCGCCACCCCTCTCACCCCCCGTACACCGCCAGGTCCTTGAGCGAATATCCCCATTTGGTGCCCCGTTTCATACCGTATACACGGATGTACCGAGCGGTGGCGGACAGGCCCTTCAGGTCGTCCACGTCCCCGTTCCCATCGGCGACCTCGCGGATCCTCGTCCACGAGACACCGTCGGCGGAGCCCTCGATCCGGTAGCGGGAGCCGTACGCCCGCTCCCAGCGGAGCACCACCCGGGTGATGTCGCGCGGCGAGCCGAGGTCGACCCTGATCCACTGCGGGTCGGTCTTCAGGGCCGAGGCCCAGCGGGTCTTCGGGTCGCCGTCGACGGCCTTCTCCGGGCCGAGACCGCCCGCCTCCACACCCGAGGCGGTCACCGGGCGGCCCCGCGCCAGGTCGGCGGCGGCCGGGCGGTC
>NZ_CDRNDK010000167.1:0-12519 GCF_977012225.1 Planomonospora algeriensis
AGCTGGTGCCGCTGGCCTTGCTGGAGCCGTCGGCGCCGCCGCTCAGGCTCAGGTTGGTGGCGGTTGCGGCAGCCGACGCGGGCAGCGTCATGGTGACCACGAGACCGCCGACCATGGTCGCGGCTGCTGCGATGGCAACCGTCAAGCGGGTCCTGCGCCGACGCCGTTTCATGTGGGTCATGGATGTTTCCATCGTTCCTCCATGCTGCCGCCAGGCGTGTCGGCGGCGGGGGGTTGATGTGGGGGTGCGCTCTCCTGGGGAGGGGCTCGGAACACGCTTTTCCTCGAGGAGGAGCTTGGAAAACGCTTTCCAGGCGGAAAGTTATTACTTCCTGTCTGCTCGAGTCAATAGGGTGAAGCAGCCAAGAAAGATCATTCAGGTATGCCGCTTAGAGCTCTAAGGCCTGTCCTGTGAATCTTCTCCTCAGGAGCTCGGCCTGGTCACCGATGGGGCGGACATGGCGCTCCAGGGAGCAGGCCGTCGAGAGACTCCTGCAACGACGACAGGGGAACGACCGAGCCGCCACGGGCCGCGTCCGCTCATATCTGCGCCTTCGCGGTGAAGCCGGCACATTCCTCCGTGCTGTCGTCGCAAAGACGGATGAACAGCAGGTAGGGCACGATGTGGGAGTTGACCCGGTACGCGTCGCCCCACAGCGGACGCCAGGCGGAGGCCTGATTGATCCGGTTCGCTGCGGTCAGGACCTCCGTGCCGTAGGAGACTCCGAGGTAGGACAGGACAGCTTCGGCTCACCGAAGGCGGCGGGGATGACGTCCATGTCGCCAAGACGACCACCAGGCCCGCACCCATGCCGCCAGGAACCGTGTGACGCCGTCATGCGCTCTCGCTGGCCTGTACCGGACCAGATGGCAGGGCGCCGCGCCCCCTTTCCCGCCTCCCAGGAATCCTTGGGGGCCGGAACCCCTCGGCCGGGGTCAGCGCCGCGATGCACGCCGTCGACCGCCGGCGGGCCCACGCCATGCGGGCCTCATCCGTGCAGGCGGGCGGCCCGGACAGCGGCTGCCCGTCCTGGCCGTGCACGATCCGGTGCCGGTGCACCCAGCTGCCCGGGGTGCCGGCGTTGATCCCGAACCCTGAGCGGGTGCGGTCGCGGTCGCGGCCCTCCGACGGGCCCGGCACCACCCGCACGGACCGGTCGCATCACACGCCATCGGGCCGCAAGAGCCGGAGCCTGGCGACTGCAGCTTTCCCGATCATCCGTGCGCCTGCGTCTTCGGAGGACCGGCCCTGGTGACGATCGGGTGGACGAGGTCAGCGGGAGGCGTCTCAGCCGGAATCACCGGGTCTCTTCGACTCCACCGCCGAGGCCACCGTGGTCTGGTGCTCTTTGATCCGCGCGACGATCCCGGTGATCTCCGACAGCGCCTGCGCCGCCTCGGCGCTGCCGCCCTGGATCGCGGCGGGCAGCGTCTGCTCTTCGGCGATCGCGGTGTAGGCGTCGAAGCTCTCGCGGAACTCCGCGTCGCGATCGTTCTTCGGCCGTGTCGAGGGCGGGTGCGAGCGGCGCGAGCGCGGCGCGGAGCAGATCGGGTAGCGAACCGGACAGCACGACGAGGCCGCCGGCGGCAGGGGACGCGACGGCCGAGCGGGCCGCTGGGCCGAGGCGGTCGGGGAACGGCCCGGCTGCGCGGTGTCCCATAATTCGATTGGGTGGATTCAGCGGACTTGTTAGGTTTCCTGGATGCCTTCTCAACGCACTCTGCTGCCGCGCTCGACACCGGCCGCCTCGGGGGTGTCGTCCCGTTCGATCGCCGCGCTGCTGGACCGTCTCGAAGCACGATCCGTCGAGTGCCACTCCATCATGGTCGTACGCCACGGGCACGTCGTCGCCGAAGGCTGGTGGGCACCGTACTCGGCCGGACGCCCGCACCTGCTCTACTCGCTGACCAAGTCGTTCACCTCGGTCGCCGTGGGGCTCGCGATCGCCGACGGGCTGCTCTCGCTGGACGACCGGGTGGTGGACGTGCTGCCCGACCACGTCCCGGCCGACATCTCGGCGCAGGGACGCCGCCTCACCGTCCACCACCTGCTGTCCATGACGGCCGGCCGCCACGCCGACAGCCTCGCCGAGGCCTGGCGGCTGGAACCGGACGACCTGGTGAAGGGCTTTCTGCGCGTGCCGTTCCCCGAGGCCGAGGGGACCCGGCACGCCTACGACAACGCGACCACCTTCGTCCTGGCCCGGATGGTGGAACGGGTCACCGGCCGCAGCCTGCCGGAACTGCTCGACGAGCGCCTCTTCGCACCGATGGGCGTCGAGCACGCCGAATGGGACCGGGTGGCGAGCGGCGCCGCCTTCGGATTCCACGGGCTGCACCTGACGACCGAGGCCGTCGCCGCCTTCGGCGAGCTGCTGCTGCGCGGCGGCCGGTGGGGCGGCCGGCGGCTCGTCCCGCGCGGATGGGTGGAGCTCGCGACCAGACGGCACATCGACACCCTGCAGGTCGAGGACGGATCGGGGGACGCCGACTACCTTTGCGGGTACGGCTACCAGTTCTGGATGTCACGTCACGGCTACCACGGTGACGGCTCCTTCGGCCAGCAGCTCGTGGTCGTCCCGCCGCACGACCTCGTGGTCGCCGTGACCGGTGCCCATACGCAGGCGCAAGCGGTGCTCGACGCGGTGTGGGAGTGCCTGCTGCCCGGCCTGGACCATGTCGCGAGCACCCGGGACGACGAGATCCTCGCCGAGCGGCTGCGGCGGCTGTCCCTCGCGCCGGTGCCGGGCCTGTCCGCCCCGGACCGCTCCGCCAAGGCCATGATCGAGGCCTGCGGGGAGGACTCGCCGCTGCCCGACGGGACCGCGGTGACCGTCGACCCCGTGGACGGCGGATGGCTCCTGCGGCTCGGGGCCTCCCTGGAGGTGGCGGTCGGCCACGGCGAATGGCGGGAGAGCTCACCGCTCGGCCGCCCCGTCGTCGCGGCCGGCGCCTGGCGAGGCGACGCGTTCGCCGCCGACCTCTACGTCATCACCACTCCGCACCGGGTCCGGCTGGTGGTCGACGCCGGCGCGGGCACGGCGGTCGCGACGTGGAACACCGTGCCGCTGACCGGCCCCGATCTGGCGTTGCACCTGCGGTCGCCGCTGATGACCCGGCCCGACGTCGCGTAGGTGACGCCGGGCCGGGCCCGCGGGCGGGCGTCACCGCGCCGATCCCCTACTCGAAGGGGGACGGGTCCCCGGTTCCCCGGCGGAGGATCTCCGGCTCGCCCTGCGAGAGGTCGACGACCGTCGTCGGGGTCGCTCCGCACTCGCCGGAGTCGACGACGGCGTCCACCGCGTGGTCGAGCCTCTCCTTGATCTCCCAGCCCTGCGTCAGAGACTCGGTCTCATCGGGCAGCAGCAGGGTGCTCGACACCAGCGGCTCGCCGAGCTCGCCCAGCAGTGCCTGCACGACTATGTGATCGGGGATCCGGACGCCGACCGTCTTCTTCCTGGGGTGCAGCAACCGCCGCGGCACCTCCTTGGTCCCGGGCAGGATGAACGTGTAGCCGCCCGGGGTCGCCGCCTTGACCGAGCGGAACTGCGCGTTGCTCACCTGAACGAACTGGCCGAACTGGGCGAAGTCCCTGCACACGAGGGTGAAGTGGTGGTCGCTGCCGAGGTCGCGGATCTCCCTGATCCGGTCGATCCCCTCCTTGTTGCCCAGTCGGCATCCCAGCGCGTAGCCGGAGTCCGTCGGATACGCGATCAGCCCGTCCGCCCGCAGGAGGTCGGCCACCTGCCCGATCAGGCGGGGCTGCGGACTGTCCGGATGCACATCGAAGTATTTCGCCACACCTCAGAGCTTAGAGACGGCTGCGAACGCGATCGCCCGGCCCCGTGAACGGGACACCGGATCCCGGCGGCGCCGGGCGGACGGCCGTACGGCGGAGCGGCACCGTGGCCGTACGGCGGGACAGCGGGACAGCGGGACAGCGAGGCGATCGAACCGGAGAGCGCTCTCTAAATTTTTACCGTAGATATTGACCGGAATTAACGTTCGCGCAACAGTGATATTCATCGGTCTTCATGCTGCAGCGACGATCGACCGCCCCTCGCCCACCCCCCGAGAGAGGCCGCGAATGAGCCGTCCACGCTTGAGAAATCGCTCTCTGAGATGGATTCCGATCATCATCGCCGCGCTGGCGCTGCCGCTGGCCGCCGTCGCCGCCAACGCCGCCGTCCCGTCCACCCCCTCCGGCTGGTCCCTGGTCTGGAGCGACGACTTCAACGGTGGCGCCGGATCCCTCCCCTCCTCCGCCGACTGGATCATCGACACCGGCCACGCCTACCCGGGAGGCCCCGCCAACTGGGGCACCGGCGAGATCCAGCGCTACACCTCCGACCCCGCCAACCTGAGCCTCGACGGCACCGGCAACCTGCGCATCACCCCGCTCAAGAACGGGAGCGAGTGGACCTCGGGCCGCATCGAGACCCGGCGCGCCGACTTCAAGCCCGCCGACGGCCGCATCCTGCGCATCGAGGGCCGGATCCAGATGCCCAACGTCACCGGTGACGCCGCGCTGGGCTACTGGCCGGCCTTCTGGGCGCTGGGCGGCCCGTACCGCGGCAACTACTGGAACTGGCCCGCCATCGGCGAGTTCGACATCATGGAGAACGTCAACGGGATCAACTCCGTCTGGGCCGTGCTGCACTGCGGGGTGAACCCCGGAGGCCCCTGCAACGAGACCACCGGCCTGGGCGCCAGCCGTACCTGCCCGGGCGTCCTGCCAGTCGGCGTTCCACACCTACCGCTTCGAGTGGGACCGCTCCGTCTCCCCCAACCAGCTGCGCTGGTACGTCGACGGACAGCTGTTCCACAGCCTCAGCCAGAACCAGTTCGACGCCACGACCTGGAACAACATGACCTCCCACCAGGGGTACTTCCTGCTGCTCAACGTGGCGATGGGCGGGGCGTTCCCCAACGCGCTGGGCGGGCAGACGCCGACCGCCGCCACGGTCTCCGGCCGGCCGATGCTCGTCGACTACGTGGCCGTCTGGCAGAGCGGCTCCGGGCCCGATCCCACCCCGACCATCACGCCCACCGGCGGCCCCGGCGGAGTCGACGCCCGCTCGACCATCCAGGCCGAGGCCCACCAGGCGCAGTCGGGCGTCATGGTCGAGTCCACCACGGACGCGGGCGGCGGGCAGAACGTCGGCGGGATCGGCAACGGCAACTGGCTGCGCTTCGACGACGTGCGGTTCGGGAGCACGGCGGCCACCCAGTTCAAGGCCCGGGTCGCGTCCGGGGCGGCGGGCGGGGTCAGCGGACTGGTCCAGGTGCGCCTGGGCAGCCCGACCGCCGCGCCGATCGGCGACTTCGCCATCGCCAACACCGGCGGCTGGCAGAGCTGGCGCACTATTCCCGCCAACATCTCCCCGGTGACCGGGACCCACACGGTCTACATCACCTTCAGCAGCGGGCAGCCCGCCGACTTCGTCAACCTCAACTGGTTCTCGTTCGGCAACTGATCCCGGCCGGGTCGCCGCCCGCGGCGGCCCGGCCCTCCCTGCCGCCCCGGAGTCTCAGAGTCTCAGGGCAGCCGGGCCAGGCGCCGCATGCTCGGCAGCGGCTGCCGGGGAAGGTCCTCGGGCGCCACGGCCAGGGCGAGGCCGGGGAAGCGGCGCAGCAGCGCCGACAGCGCCACCTCGCCCTCCTGGCGGGCCAGTGCGGCGCCCAGGCAGTAGTGCAGTCCGTGGCCGAAACCGACGTGGTCCTCCCGCCGCCCGTCCGGCTCACGGGTGATGTCGAGGCGGTCGGGGTCGTCGAACACGCGCGGGTCGCGGTTGGCTCCGGCCAGTACGGCCAGCACCGCCTCGCCCCGGCGGACCGTCATGCCGCCGATCTCGGCGTCCTCGGCGGCGTAGCGCATCCGGGTCAGCAGGACCGGGCCGCACCAGCGCATCAGCTCGTGGACGGCGCGGGGCATCAGCTCCGGCTCGCGGCGGAGCAGGGCCAGCTGCCCGGGATGGGCGAGCAGCGCCGCGGTCCCGTTGCCGATCAGGTGGGCGGTGGTCTCGTGCCCGGCCAGGACCAGGGTCAGGACCATCGTGACCAGCTCGGCGTCGCCGAGCCGGTCGCCGTCCTCGTCGTGGACGTGGACCAGCCCGGTGAGCAGGTCGTCGCCGGGGGCGGCGCGGCGCCGTACGATCAGCTCCTCGATGTATCCCACCATGTCGCGCAGGACCGCGCCGAACCCCTCCGGGTCCGGGGAGAACAGCGCGGCGCCCCACTCCCGCCACCGCGGGCGGTCCTCCTGCGGGATGCCGACCAGCTCGCAGATGACGGTGATCGGCAGCGGGTAGGCGAAGTGCTCGATCAGGTCGACGACGCCGTCCTCGGCCGTGCCGGGCAGCCGGTCGAGGAGGTCCTCGGCGATCTCGGCGACCCGTGGCCGCAGTTCGGCGACCCGGCGCGCGGTGAAGGCCCGGGAGACGAGCCGGCGCAGCCGGATGTGGTCCTCGCCGTCGGCGTCCAGGATGCTGTCCAGCACGTACCGCGCGTACTCCGGGGGGATGCCGCGCGCCCGGATCACCTGCTCGCGGATGTTCTCCACGTCCTGCCCGGGGACGTGCGCCGGGTCGTTGACGAACCGGGTGTCGCCCAGGACCGTCTTGACGTCGTCGTAGCGGGTGACGAGCCAGACGGGGGCGGCCGCGCCGGGGATGGCGCCGCGCACCATCGGGGCCTGCTCCCGCATCCGCGCGAACCCGCCGTACGGGTCGTTCAGCAGCGCGGGGTCCATCAGGTCGAACGTGCCGGTCGCGGCGGAACCTTCCGGAGTGCTCATGGTCTCCCCTCGGGGACGTCAGGGCGGGTGTCAGGTGAGTTTCTGGCGGCCGATCTCCTCGTGCAGCCGGTCGTGCAGGCGCCGGTAGAGGGCGACGACCTCGGGCGCCGCCGCACGGACCGCCTCGGGACCGGCGGGCCGTTCGAAGGCCGAGCGCACGACCTCGGCGAGCATGCCCGCCGTCGCCTCGATGCCCGGCTCCTGCGCCGGGGCCGTCGGCCCGGTCAGCAGGAAGCCGGTCATGACCGCGGCGAACGCGTGGCGCTGCAGCCGGAGCGGGGAGTCCGCCCGCACCAGGCCGTGCGCGCGGAGCACCTCGAAATGGCCGTCGACGACCCGTTCGCGAGTCTCGACGAGGTCGCCGGCCAGCGCGGAGGCGCTCCTGCTCAGCGAGCCCAGGGCCTCGGAGTCGACCGTGAAGACCGCCCGGGCCACGGGGTCGTGGTGGATCAGGAGGTAGGCCGACCGGGCCAGCTCGCTGAGCAGGACCGCGGAGGGGTCCGCCCGCATGTCCTGGACGAGGAGCCCGGTCATCCGCCGCTGGGAGCGCATCAGCACCGTCAGGAGCAGCGCCTCCTCCGTGGCGAAGTGCAGGTGGACGGTGCCCCTGCCCACGCCGGCCCGGCGCGCGACGTCCTCGACGGTGACCCGCCGGCATCCCCGGGCGACCAGCAGCTCGGCCGCGGCGTCCAGGATCCGCTCGGCCCGCCGGTCGCGCCCGGCCTCGGCCGGGGTCATGGAGGTCGTGCCGGGGGGCGTGTCCAGTGGTGTCACGTCGCGGAATCTTCCTGGTGCGTTCGTCGGCGGTGTCCGGCCGGGTGGCCGGACGGGAGGTCCGGCTACCCGGTCAACTCTAGTAGTGCCCCGGTCAGGGCGGCCGCGAGCCGTGTTCGGTGACGGGTTCCGCTCCGCCGGGCGGCCTCAGGAAGCCTCGTCCGGTGCCGATGAGACCTTCATGACCGAGCACGTTCAACCTCTCGATGCCCGGGACAGGACCCTGACCGGGCTCTTGGAGCACCCGCACGTACGCGTCGCGGCGCTGGCGCCCGACGGGCATCGTGTGCCGGTGCCCGCGGCGCTGGGCCTCAGCGGTGACCGGCTGATCCCCCTGCCGCGGGGCAGGTCCAACATGCTGGACCTGCTGCATCCGGGCGACGTCGTGGCGGCCCTCACGACCTGGGAGCGCGCGGGCAGGACGGGGGTGGCGGCCCTCGACGCCCGGATGCGCGACGATCCGGATCGCCACTGCAAGGTGACCGCCGTCGACATGCGGCACCGCTACGGCGTGTTCGTCTGCGTCCTGATGGACATCGACGGGGACGGGGCCGCCTCCGGCGCCTCGATCGAGCAGTCGCTGGCGTCCCTGCGTCCGCGCTCCGCCCGGATGCTCAAGAAGTTCGACGGGGTCATCACCGACATCGACGACCGGGTGACCCGGATGCTCGGCTGGACCCGGCAGCAGATGGTCGGTTCCAGGTCGACGCAGTTCTTCCACGACGAGGACGTGCACCGCTCGATCTCGGGCTGGCTCGACATGCTGGGCACCAAGCAGGGGTCGCGGTCGCGGCTGCGCCACCGCTGCGCGGACGGCGGCTGGCTGTGGGTCGAGATAGAGAACACCTACCCCGAGGCGGCCGAGCTCGAAGACGCCGTCATCGTCAGCCACATCAGCGACGTCTCCGAGGAGATGGCCGCCTACGAGGCGCTGGGCCAGCGCGAGCAGCTGTTCCGGCGGCTCGCCGACTCGCTGCCCATCGGCCTGTTGCAGCTCGGGCAGGACGGTTCCGTCGTCTACGCCAACTCCCTGCTCGCCGCGATGTTCGGAACCGGCGGGGCCGCGACGGCTCGGGAACAGCTGGCGAACGTCGCCGAACGCGACCGCGCGATGCTGGACGCGGCGCTCGAGAACGTGCTGCGCGGAGGCCCCGACCGCGAACTCGAGGTCGCCGTCGAGCCCTCCGGGGCGCGCGGGGAGCCGCGCCGCTGCGCGATGACCCTGATCGGCCTGTCGGACGAGGAGGGTGCGCCCGGAGCGCTCGTCTGCGTCCGCGACATCACCGAGAGCGTGCGTTCACGCGAGGAACTGCGGATCAGGGCGACGTTCGACCAGCTCACCGGCTGCCACAACCGCGCCTCCAGCCTGGCGGTCCTCGACCGGGAGCTGTCCGCGCGAGGCCGCCACCACACCGGAGTGATCTTCATCGACCTCAACGAGTTCAAATCGGTCAACGACTCGCTCGGGCACGCGGCGGGCGACGAGCTGCTCGTCCAGGCCGCGGACCGGATCAGGGGGGTGATCCGCAACGACGACGTCGTCGGGCGGATCGGCGGGGACGAGTTCCTGCTGATCTGCCCGCGGCTCGAGCTGCCCGCGGAGGTGATCACCATCGCCGAGCGGGTCGGCGAGGCGCTGGAGGGCGAGGTCGCGTTGTCGGCCGGCACGGCGCGGCTCAGCGCGGCCATCGGGGTGACGTGCTCCACGTACGGCTCCACGGGCGACGTCCTCATCGCGCAGGCCGACATGGCCATGTACGAGTCCAAACGCCGGCGGCCCCTGCGGCCTGTGCCGTTCGGCGAGGCTTTCACCGGGGCGGACGTCCCGCGGTAGCGTCTCGGCCGCCACCGGCGTCCACGTGCCGATCCGCGGCACGGGATCCGGTCCCGGAGGAGTCCCGGAGGAGTCCCGGAGGCGGACCCCACCTCCGCCCTCCGGGGGCGGCCGGACGTGAGAGGCGCCGTCTGGCGGGCAGGAGCCGCCCATGACTACGCAATCCTTCTGGATCGAATCGGCCGCGGGCCGGCCGTACCCGGCGCTCGCCCAGGACCTCGAGGTCGACGTCGCCGTGGTCGGCGCCGGGATCGCCGGGCTGAGCACGGCCTGGGAACTGGCGAAGGAGGGCCTGTCGGTGGCGGTGCTGGAGGCCGGGAGGATGGCGGAGGGCGTCACCGGGAACACCACGGCCAAGCTCTCGGCCCAGCACACGATGGTCTACGCCAGGCTGGCCAGGTCCGCCGGGGCGGAGACCGCCCGGTTGTACGCCGCCTCCCAGACGGAGGCGGTCGAGCACGTGGCGCGGACCGCCGCCGAGCTCGGCATCGACTGCGAACTGGAGCGGCTGCCCTCCTACACCTACGCGGAGTCCGACGACGGCGTCGAGGAGCTCCGCCGGGAGGCCGAGGCGGCGGCGGAGGCAGGTCTGGCCGCGGAGTTCACGACCTCCGCGCCGCTGCCCTTCCCGGTCGCGGGGGCGGTGCGGGTGGACGGGCAGGCGCAGTTCCACCCCCGCCGGTACCTGCTCGGCCTCGCCGAGGCGATGACCGCCCGCGGTGTGCGGATCTTCGAGGGCACCCGCGTCGTGGCGCTCGACGAGGGCGAGCCGTGCAGCCTCCGGACCGAGGGCGGGACGACCGTCACCGCCCGGGACGCCGTGGTGGCCACGCATTACCCGGTGTTCGACCGCGCCATGCTGTTCACCCGGATGAAGCCCCACCGCGAGCTGGTCGTCGCCGCCGCGATCCCGGTCGGCGCCGACCCCCGCGCCATGTTCATCACCACCGAGCAGAACACCCGCTCCGTGCGGACGGCGCCGTACGGCGAGGGCCGGCGGCTGCTGATCGTCACCGGCGAGCAGTTCGAGCCGGGCGCCGGCGGGGTGGGCGAGCGGTTCGACCGGCTGGCCGCGTGGACGGCCGAGCGGTTCGGCGCCACCGAGGTCGCCTACCGGTGGGCGGCCCAGGACAACCACACCACCGACGGGCTGCCGTTCATCGGGCCGCTCCACCCCGGCGCCCGCCACGTCTACGTCGCCACCGGGTTCGGCGGCTGGGGCATGAGCAACGGCGTCATGTCGGGTCTGCTCCTCACCGACCTGGTCCGCGGGCGGCAGCGGTCGTGGACCCGGCTCTACGACCCCCGGCGGCTGCACCCGCTCCGGGAGGCGGGACCGGCGCTGAAGATGCAGGCGGCCGTCGCCGCCCACTTCGTCGGGGACCGGCTGGGCACCGGACCGGCCGACGCACTGGAGGAGCTGGACCCGGGGCGGGGCGCGGTCCTCAAGGTGGGCGGGAAGCGCTGCGCGGTCTACCGCGACGAGGACGGGCGGGTCCACGCGGTCTCGGCGGTCTGCACCCACCTGGGATGCGTCGTGGGCTTCAACGACGCCGAACGCACCTGGGAGTGCCCCTGCCACGGCTCGCGGTTCGACGTGGACGGTTCGGTCCTGCAGGGGCCCGCCACCGAGCCCCTCGATCGGGTGGAGCTGCCGGAGACCCGGACGGAGCGTGAGGCGGCCGGGTGACTCCCCCGGGCGCGGCGATGCCCGGGGGCAGGGCTGACGGACTCGGCCCGTCCCGCCCGATCACCTCGTCCTGGGGCGGCCGCCCCGCCCGGAACCGCGGAACAGGTCCCTGCGCTGCAGGAGGTAGGCGAGCTTGGCGGCGGTGACGCGGACCGCCTCCTCGTGGCGGTGGCGTTTGGCCGGTACGGCCGCCGCCCAGCGTTCGAGGACGCGGGCCATCTCGTCGGCGACCTCGCCGATCACCCGGTAGCGGGTGCTGAAGGCGTAGAGGTCGCCGTGGACCTCGTCGACCAGGTCCTCGTCCACCCGGCGGGTCAGCGGCGCGATCCCCTTGAGGATGCCCGCCTCCATCCCCGGGGTCACCGGGGCGCGGCGGGCGTCGCCGTCCGGGACCATGACCAGCGCCCGGACCCGGGCGAGGGCCAGTGCCCGCTCGGCCTGCGGGGTGGCGGGGTGCTCGGCGAGGTCCAGCAGGCGGCGCAGGGTCTCCTGCGTCTTGTCGTCGAACATGGAGGAACCCGTTCCCGTCGCGTGATGTCGCGCAAATGCTATTCGACCCGCGCGCGGCGGCGGCCGAGAGCGGGCGATGGTAGACGGTGGACCGCTCCGCTTCTTCCCATCCATCAAATCCGGTATTAATCAGCCGATCGTCCCCCTTGTCCGGGTTTACCGGAATAAAGTCCAGCCTTGTCGATCGATGACCCCTTTCCGGCGGACGGGGGACGAAAGTGACGGGCGGGCGTGGATCCGATAGGCGACGAACTGCTGGAAGTCATGGTGGCGGAGCTCGGATACCGGGAGCGCCCCGGTCAGCACACCAAGTTCGGCGAGTGGTACGCGGCCGCCGTCCGGGACCCCCAGTACCGCACGGCCCCGTGGTGCGACATGTTCGTCGCCTGGGCGGCGGAGAAGGCCGACGTGACGGACTACGTCGGCCGGTTCGCCTGGACGCCCTCGCACGCCCGCTGGTTCGAGACCAACGGCGCCTGGAGCGCCGAACCGGAGCCCGGCGCCCTGGTCTTCTTCGACTGGTCGGGCGGCGACGACATCAAGGGGATCGACCACGTCGGCATCGTGGAGCGCGTCGACGGTGGAACGATCCACACGATCGAGGCCAACGTCGACCGGGTCTGGCTGAAGCGCAAGGTCCGCGACCAGGAGAAGGTCGTCGGCTACGGACTGCCGCGCAAGGTCAAGGAGAACCTCTCCCGGGCTTCCGTGAAGGACGGGGTGGGCGAGGCGGACGGGGCGGCGACCGCGGGCAGGCCCATCGAGGTGCGTCCCGTGCCCGCCGCGGGCACCGCGGCCCTGACGCTGTCCGACGCCGGAGAGGCCCTGCCCGCGCTCCTGGAACCCGCCCCGCTGACGGTGCTCGCCGTCCTCGTGCTCGGCTGGGCCTTCCTCGTCTCCCGGTGCGCCGCGCCG
>NZ_CDRNDK010000168.1:0-12498 GCF_977012225.1 Planomonospora algeriensis
GCCTGCCGCCGGAGCCGGTCCGGGCCGGCCGCCGCGCGTGGTGCAGCAGCATGAGCGCGAGCAGTCCCGCCACCTCGGGGTGGTCGATCGCGGCCGCGAGCCGCCGGGTGAGCCGGATCGCCTCGGCGGCCAGATCGACGTCGCCGGAGTAGCCCTCGTTGAAGACCAGATAGAGCACGCGCAGCACCGTGGCGACGTCGCCGGGCTGGTCGAACCGGACGCCCGAGACGGTCCGCTTGGCCCTGCTGATGCGCTGGGCCATGGTCGCCTCCGGCACGAGGTATGCCTGCGCGATCTGGCGCGTGGTCAGGCCGCCGACCGCGCGCAGGGTGAGCGCGACGGCCGAGGCCGGTGTCAGCGACGGGTGCGCGCACAGGAAGTACAGCCGGAGCGTGTCGTCCCCCTCCCGGACCGGGCCGGGCGCGGGCTCGTGCTCGACGCGTACCTCGCGGTGCCGCCGGGAGGCGTCGGCGCGGGCGGCGTCGAGGAACCTGCGCCAGGCCACCGTGACCAGCCAGCCCTTGGGGTCGCGCGGCGGGTCGTCCGGCCACGCGCGCACGGCCTCGACCAGGGCGTCCTGCACGGCGTCCTCGGCCGCCGCGAAGTCGGCTCCGCGACGGACGAGGACGCCGGTCACCGCTGGGGTGAGGGTCCGCAGCAGGACCTCGTCCACCACGCGTCACTCCGTGATGGTCGGGGGCGCGGCCAGGAACGGGCGCACCTCGAGCCATTCGTGGATCGGCTTCCCGCCCGCTCCCGGAGCCGCGGACAGCTCGCCGGCCAGTTCGAGCGCCCGCTCGTAGGTCTCGACGTCGATCACCATCCAGCCGGCGATCAGGTCCTTGGTCTCGGCGAACGGGCCGTCGGTGACCGGCGGCCGTCCCTCGCCGTCGTAGCGGACGAACGTGCCCTCCGGGGAGAGCGCCTGGCCGTCGACGAACTCGCCGGTGACCACGAGCCGGTCGGCGAAGTCGTGCATGTACCGCATGTGGGCCGAGATCTCCTCCGGCGTCCACTGGTCCATCGGCACGTTGTTGACCGGAGCCGGGGCGCCGCGGTAGTGCTTCAGCAGAAGGTACTTGGCCATCGTGTTCTCCTCGGTGCTCGTGCGGCCCATTGTGGCCGTTGTTCACTGCGAGGACGGAGCCGCGCCCGGATTCTCGACATCCCACCGCGATGTTTTTCCGACGGACTTCGACGGCACCCTGACACTCCCCGTGCCGGAGCCGTCCCGCGGCCTGCGCCACGTGGTGCAGGCCGCGGGACCGGGCGGGGCGGACGGACCGGGCGGGGCGGACGGCCGCTCCAGCCGTGCCGTACGGCTCACCCCCGCCGGAGGGCGGGCAGCAGTTCCTTCTCCGACCAGTCGATGAACGCGCGCTGGTGCTCGGCGCCGATCTGGACCAGCGCGACGTGGGTGAACCCGGCGTCGGTGTACGCGCGGACGGCCTCGACGACCGCGTCCACGTCGGCGCCGCACGGGATCTTCTCCGCGACGTCCTCCGGGCGCACCGTCTCGGCGGCGGCGGCGAAGTTGACCGGGGCCGGCAGCTCGGCCATGACCTTCCAGCCGGGCAGGGCCCAGCGCCAGAGCCGGTGCGCGCGCTCCACCGCCGCGTCGCGGTCCGGGTCGTAGCTGACCGCCAGCTGGCCGTAGACCGGTCTGCCCTGGCCGCGCGAGTCGTTGAACCAGCGCACCAGGTCGGTGTCCGGGTCCACCGCGACGAGCGCGTCGCCGTACCGGGCGGCGATGTCGCCGGACTGGGTGCCGGAGGCGGCGATCGCCAGCGGCACCGGCTGCTCGGGCAGGTCGAACAGCTTGGCCGAGTCGACGTCGAAGTACTCGCCCCGGTAGGTGAAGTAGCCGCCCTCGAAGAGGCCCTTGATGATCTCGATGGCCTCGCGGAACATCTCGTGCCGGGTGTTGACGGGCGGCCAGCCCTGGCCGATCACGTGCTCGTTGAGGTTCTCCCCCGCGCCCAGCCCGAGCGTGAACCGGCCGCCGGACAGCACCCCCACGGTGGCCGCCTTCTGCGCCACCACCGCCGGGTGGTAGCGCATGATCGGGCAGGTCACGTAGGTCATCAGCGGCAGGTTCTCCGTGGCGTACGCCGCCGCGCCGAGCACCGACCAGGCGTACGGCGAGTGCCCCATCTCCTCCAGCCACGGGAAGTAGTGGTCGGAGACGACCGCGTAGTCGAAGCCGGCCCGCTCGGCCGCGACCACGTCGTCCACCAGCTGCCGGGCGGGCGTCTGCTCGCACATCATCGTGTATCCGATTCGCGTCATGCCCGGGCTCCTACCCGCCCCGCCCCCGGTCTCTCCCGGGGGCGGGGGCGGGCAGGGCCCTTCCGACGCGGCGGCAGGCCCCGGACCGGGCGGCGGCTCAGAAGCCCTGGGCCAGGCGGTAGTAGGCCTGGTTCCAGCGCAGCTCCTTGGCGAACTGCCGGGAGGTGGTGTCGGCGTCGATGACGAGCAGCTCGACGCCGAGCATGTCGGCGAAGTCGGTGAGCTCCTCGGCGCCGATCGCGGCCGACAGCACGGTGTGGTGCGGGGCCCCGGCGGTGAGCCAGGCCTCAGCGGAGGTGCGCAGGTCCGGCCGGGGCCGCCACACCGCGCGGGCCACCGGCAGGTTCGGCAGCGGCGCGGCGGGCTCGACGACGTCGATCTCGTTGGCGACCAGCCGGAACCGCTCGCCCATGTCGGCCAGGCCGACCACCACCGCGGGGCCGGGCTCGGCGTCGAAGACGAGCCGGACCGGGTCCTCCCGGCCGCCGATGCTCAGCGGGTGGATCTCGCACGACGGCGTGCCGGAGGCGATCGTCGGGCAGACCTCCAGCATGTGCGCGCCGAGGATGAGCTCCTGGCCCGGGTTCAGGTGGTAGGTGTAGTCCTCCATGAACGAGGTGCCGCCGGGCAGGCCCGCCGCCATCGTCTTGAGCGTGCGCAGCAGCACCGAGGTCTTCCAGTCGCCCTCGCCGCCGAAGCCGTACCCGTCGGCCATCAGCCGCTGCACGGCCAGGCCCGGCAGCTGCCGCAGGCCGCCGAGGTCCTCGAAGTTCGTGGTGAACGCGCCGAACCGGCCCGCCTCCAGGAAGCCGCGCAGGCCCAGCTCGATGCGGGCGGCGTAGCGCAGCGAGTCGTGGCGCTCGCCGCCGGAGCGCAGCTCGGGCGCGACCTTGTAGACGTCCTCGTACTCGCCGACGAGCGCGCCGACCTCGGCGTCGGAGGCGGCGTCGACGGCCGCGACCAGGTCGTTGACTCCGTAGGTGTTGACCGAGACGCCGAAGCGCCGCTGCGCCTCCACCTTGTCGCCCTCGGTGACGGCCACGTCCCGCATGTTGTCGCCGAAGCGGGCCAGCCGGAGCGAGCCGACCTCGGCGCGCCCGGCGGCGGCCCGGGACCAGGCGCCGATCCGGGCCGCGACCGACGGGTCGCCGACGTGCCCGGCGACGGTCTTGCGGGGCACGCCGAGCCGCGACTGGATGTAACCGAACTCGCGGTCGCCGTGGGCGGCCTGGTTCAGGTTCATGAAGTCCATGTCGATGGAGTCCCAGGGCAGCGCCATGTTCGCCTGGGTGTGCAGGTGCAGCAGCGGGGTGCGCAGCGCGTCCAGCCCGGCGATCCACATCTTGGCCGGGGAGAAGGTGTGCATCCAGGCGATGACGCCGATGCAGGCGTCGTCGGCGTTCGCCTCCAGGCAGACGCGGCGGATGGCGTCGGCGTCGGTGAGCACCGGCTTCCACTCCACGCGGAACGGCACGGCCTCGGCGTCGTTCAGCGCCGCGGCGATCTGCCGGGACTGCTCGGCCACCTGGCGCAGCGTGTCCTCGCCGTACAGGCCCTGGCTCCCGGTGAGGAACCAGATCTCGCGGCCGTTGAGGGACTTCATCTGTTCGGACTCCTTGTACATGCGGTTCAGCGCTGCCCGTAGACGTTCTGGTAGCGGTCGTGGAGGCGGTCGATGTCGGCCTGGGCGATCGGCAGCGGCTCGCCGAGCTGGCGGGCGACGTGCACGGTCCGGGCGACGTCCTCGCACATGACTGCGGCCTTCACCGCGGCGCGGGCGTCCTTGCCGATGGTGAACACCCCGTGGTTCTGCATGAGCACCGCCGGGGAGCGGTGGCCCTCCAGTGTGGCGACGACGCCCTTGCCGATGTCGTCGTTGCCGATCAGCGCGAACGGTCCCACGGGGATCTCCCCGCCGAACTCGTCGGCCATCGCGGTGAGCACGCACGGGATCGCCTCGCCGCGGGCCGCCCAGGCCGAGGCGTAGGTCGAGTGGGTGTGCACGACGCCGCCGACGTGCGGCATCGCCCGGTAGACGTAGGCGTGCGCGGCCGTGTCGCTGGACGGGGCGAGGTCGCCGTCGACCAGGTTGCCGTCCAGGTCGCACACCACGATCGACTCGGGCGTCAGGTCGTCGTAGGAGATGCCGCTCGGCTTGATGACGAACAGGTCCTCGCCGGGCACCCGGCCGGAGACGTTCCCGGCGGTCCAGGCGACGAGGCCGTAGCGGACCAGCTCGTCGTGGAGGCGGCAGACGGTCTCCCGCAGGGCGCTGACGGCGCCGGCGACGCTGCCGGTGGTGGTGGAGGTGGCGGAGCTCATCGGTTCTCCCCGGCCGGCCGCCGAGGCCGGCGCGAATCGGTGGGACGGTGGTCGGAAGCGCCCGCGGGCGCAGGCGCGGACACGGCCGCGGACACGGGTGCGGACGCGGGCGCGGCGGGACGGCTCACGCGCTCGCCTCGTTGCGCAGGGCCCGCAGCCGGTGCAGGACGTCGTTGCGGCCGGCGTCACCGCCGGCGGAGTCCTCGCCCCGGCCGAAGTGGTCGTGCAGGCGGCGGTACTCGGCGTACAGCCGGTCGTAGGCGTCGGCCCGCTCCGGGTCGGGCAGGTAGGCGGCCTCGGTGCGCTTGCCCATCGCGGCGGCGGCGGCGGTGATGTCGGGGTAGGCCCCGGCGGCGACGGCCGCGTGGATCGCCGAGCCGAGGGCGCAGCCCTGCTCGGAGCCGATCACCGACAGGGGGCGGCGCAGCACGTCGGCGTAGACCTGCATGAGGAAGCGGTTCTTCAGCAGCCCGCCGGCGACGACGAACTCCCGCACCGGCACGCCGGAGGACTCGAACGCCTCCACGATCGTGCGGGCGCCGAAGGCGGTGGCCTCGATGAGCGCCCGGTAGGTGTCCTCGGGTCGGGTGGCGAGCGTCTGGCCGACGACCACCGCCGACAGGTCGTGGTCGACGAGCACCGACCGGTTGCCGTTGTGCCAGTCCAGCACCACCAGGCCGTGCTGCCCGACCGCCTGCTCGGCGGCGAGGGCGGCCAGGTGCTCGTGCACCGAGACGCCCTTGCGCTCGGCCTGGCGCTCGTAGGAGCCGGGCACGCAGGTGTCGACGAACCAGCCGAAGATGTCTCCGACGGCGGACTGGCCCGCCTCGTAGCCCCACAGCCCCGGCACGATCCCGTCGCGGACCACGCCGCACATGCCGGGGACCTCGGCGAGGCTGTCGGAGGGCATGATGTGGCAGGTCGAGGTGCCCATGATCGCGACCATCTGGCCGGGCCGTACCGCATCGGCGGCGGCGGCGGTGACGTGCGCGTCGACGTTGCCGACGGCGACCGCGATGCCCTCGGGGAGTCCGGTCCACCCGGCGGCCGTCGCGGACAGCGTGCCCGCGAGGCCGCCGAGCGGCACCGGTTCCGGGCCGAGCTTGCCGGTCAGACCGGCGAGGGCGGGATTCAGCTCGGCCAGGAAGTCGTCGGACGGGTAGGCCCCGTCCTGGCGGATCGCCTTGTAGCCGGCCGTGCAGACGTTGCGGGTCTGCACACCGGTCAGCTGCCAGACGATCCAGTCGGCGGCCTCGATCCAGTGGCCGGCGGCGGCGTAGACCTCGGGGTCCTCCTCCAGCACCTGCAGCGCCTTGGCGAACTGCCACTCCGAGGAGATCTTCCCGCCGTAGCGGGGCAGCCAGGTCTCGCCCCGCTTGGCGGCGGCGGCGTTGATCCGGTCGGCGTGCGGCTGGGCGGCGTGGTGCTTCCAGAGCTTCGGCCAGGCGTGCGGCCGGGCCGCCAGGCCCTCGGTCTCGCACAGGGGGGTGCCATCGGCGGCGGCCGGCAGCACCGTGCAGGCGGTGAAGTCGGTGCCGATGCCGACGACCTGCGCCGGGGAGATCCCCGCGGCGATGACCGCCTCCGGTACGGCGGTGCGCAGGACCTCGCGCCAGTCCTCCGGCGACTGCAGCGCCCAGTCCGGCCCCAGCCGCACGTCCGTGCCGGGCAGCCGGTCGTCGATCACCCGGTGGGGGTACTCGTGCACGGCACTGCCCAACTCGGCTCCGTCGGCGACCCGGACCACCACGGCGCGGCCGGACAGCGTGCCGAAGTCGACGCCGACCACGTATCGGTCGCTGTTAGCGTTCACACTCTCTCCTGGTTCAGAGGGATTCACGAGGTACGGCTCCACAGGGGGGCGGGTCACGTCCGGCGTGCGGAGATGAGGCGCTGGAGCAGGATGAAGGCGAAGAGCAGCAGCCCGATGAAGATCTTGGTCCACCAGGAGCTGAGGGTGCCCTCGAAGCTGATGATCGTCTGGATCAGGCCGAGCACGAGCACCCCCAGGACGGTGCCCGCGAGGTAGCCGGACCCGCCGGTCAGCAGGGTGCCGCCGATGACGACCGCCGCGATCGCGTCCAGTTCCATGCCGAGCGCGTTGAGACCGTACCCGGAGAGCGTGTAGAGCGAGAACAGCACGCCGCCGAGCGCGGAGCAGAAACCGCTGATCGTGTAGACCGCGATCTTCGTCCTGGCCACGGGCAGGCCCATGAGCAGCGCCGACTGCTCGCTGCCGCCGATCGCGTAGACGTTGCGGCCGAGCCGGGTGTAGTGCAGCACGTACACCGCGGCGCCGGCCACCGCCAGGGCGATCAGGACGCTCACCGAGACGGACATCCCGCCGGCAGCTCGATCCGCGCCTGAGCCACGGCCGTGTAGGCCGGGTCGGTGATCGAGATCGAGTCGGTGCCGATCACGTAGCACAGGCCCCGGGCCAGGAACATGCCTGCCAGCGTGACGATGAACGGCTGGATGTCGAAGTAGTGGATGATGCAGCCCATCGCCAGGCCGAGCACCGAGCCGATGAGCAGCACGAGCGGGACCACCAGCAGCGGCGGCCAGCCGCCGTCCGTCATGAGGCTCGCCGAGAGCATCGTGGACAGGGCGACCACCGCGCCGACCGACAGGTCGATGCCGCCGGTGAGGATCACGAAGGTCATGCCGACGGCGACCACGAGCAGGAAGGCGTTGTCGATGAAGACGTTGAGCACGACCTGCCCGCTGGCGAACCCCTCGTAGCGCACGCCGCCGGCGACGAACATCGCCGCCAGCAGGCCGGCCGTCGCCAGGACGGGGATGTAGGCGCTCCGGAGGCGGCCGGGCAGCCGCAGCCGGGCAGAGGTCAGGATGCCCGAGCTCATGCCGGAACCTCCACCTTCTCGTCGTCGGTGGCCTGGGGCGCGGCCGGTCGGCGGCGCCCGCGGCGCTGGAAGACCTTCTCGCGGAAGGCGGGGGACTGCACCAGGCACACGACGGTCACCACGAGCGCCTTGAACAGCAGCGTGGTCTCCGGCGGGATGCCGATCGAGTAGATCGTGGTGGTCAGCGTCTGGATGACCAGCGCGCCGAGCACGGTGCCGCCGAGCGAGAACCGGCCGCCCATCAGGGAGGTGCCGCCGATCACCACGGCCAGGATGGCGTCGAGCTCGATCCACAGGCCCGCGTTGTTGCCGTCGGCGCTGGAGACGTTGGAGCTGATCATCAGTCCGGCGATGCCCGCGCACAGGGCGCAGAAGGCGTAGACCGTCACGGTCAGCCCGCGTGAGCGGATGCCCGCCAGCCGGCTCGCCGTGGCGTTGCCGCCGATGGACTCCACCAGCAGTCCCAGGGCCAGGCGGCGGGTGAGGAACGCGGTGAGCGCCAGGACGGCCAGCACGATGAGGATGCCGAACGGGAGCGTCAGCCAGTAGCCGCCGCCGATGAGCTTGTAGGAGGCGCTGTTGACGGTGACGATCTGGCCGTCGGTGATCAGCTGGGCGAGGCCGCGCCCGGCGACCATGATGATCAGCGTCGCGATGATCGGCTGGATGCCGATGCCGGCGACCAGGAACCCGTTCCAGGCGCCCAGCACCAGCGCCAGGCCCAGGGCCAGACCGACGGCGGTCAGCACGCCGCCCACGTCGTTCTGGTCGGGCAGGCCGCTGATGTGCAGGCAGGCCAGGGCTCCGGAGATGGCCACGACCGAGCCGACCGACAGGTCGATGCCGCCGGTGGCGATGACGAGCGTCATGCCGATCGCCACCAGGATCAGCGGCGCGCCGAAGCGGAAGATGTCGATGAGGCTGCCGTAGAGGTGGCCGTCCTTCATCTCGATGGACAGGAAGCCCGGCGTGAACGCCACGTTGGCCGCCAGCAGCAGGACCAGGACGGCGGCCGGCCAGAAGAGGCGGTGCCTGACGAACGCGGTCATGCGCGGCCTCCGCTCGCGATGGTCTCCATGAGCACTCCGGTGGTGAGGCCGTCGTCGTTGGGCAGCTCGGCCACCAGCCTGCGGTCCCGCAGGACGGCGACCTTGTGGCTGAGGCGGAGCACCTCCTCCAGCTCCGCGGAGACGAACAGCACGGCCATGCCGCCGTCGGACAGCTCGGCGACCAGGCGCTGGATCTCCGCCTTCGCGCCGACGTCGATGCCGCGGGTGGGTTCGTCCAGGATGAGCAGTCGGGGTTCGAGGATGAGCCAGCGGGCCAGCAGAACCTTCTGCTGGTTGCCGCCGCTGAGGTTCCTGACCAGCTGCTCGGGGTTGGCCGGGCGGATGTTCAGCGCGGTGATGTACTTGTCGACCAGCTCGTCCTGGGTGCGCCGGGGGATCGGCCGGCTCCAGCCGCGCATCGCCTGCAGCGCCAGGACGATGTTCTCCCGGACGGTGAGGTCGGGGATGAGGCCCTCGGCCCGCCGGTTCTCCGAGCAGAACGCGACCCCGCGGTTCATCGCCAGGCGCGGGGTGCGCAGGGTGACGGGCTGGCCGTCGATCCGCAGCGCGCCGGTGCTCGCGTGGTCGGCGCCGAACAGCAGCCGGGCGATCTCGGTACGGCCCGAGCCGAGCAGCCCGGCCAGGCCGACCACCTCGCCCTTGTGCACGGTGAGCGTGAACGGCTCGATCGCGCCGCTGCGGCCCAGCTCCTCGGTCTGCACCAGCGGCTCGCTCGTCCGCGCCGGCGGCCTGTCCTCCAGCTTCTCCAGGTCGGCCAGCTCCCGGCCGATCATCTTGCCGACCAGCTCGACCTGGCCGAGCTCGCTGGTGAGGTACTCCCCCACCAGGCTGCCGTTGCGCAGGATCGTCATCCGGTCGGAGATCTCGTAGATCTGGTCGAGGAAGTGGGAGACGAACAGGATGGCGATGCCCTCGGCCTTGAGGCGGCGCATCACCCGGAAGAGCTGCTCGACCTCGCCGCTGTCGAGACTGGAGGTCGGTTCGTCGAGGATGAGCACCCGGGCGGAGATGTCGACCGCGCGGGCGATGGCCACCATCTGCTGGACGGCCAGGGAGTAGGAGGACAGCGGCGCCGAGACGTCGATGTGCAGGTCGAGCCCGGCGAGCAGTTCGGCGGCGCGCCGCCGCATCCGCTTCCACTGGATCCGGCCCAGGCGGCGCGGCTCGCGGCCGATGAAGATGTTCTCCGCGACCGAGAGGTTCGCGCAGAGGTTGACCTCCTGGTAGACCGTGCTGATGCCGGCCTGCTGCGCCTGGAGGGGTCCGGCGAAGACGACGTCCTGGCCGTTCAGGGTGATCCGGCCGCCGTCGATGTCGTAGACGCCGGTGAGCACCTTGATCAGGGTCGACTTGCCTGCGCCGTTCTCCCCCATGAGCGCGTGCACCTCTCCGGGGAGGAGCCGGAAGTCGACGCCGGACAGCGCCTTCACGCCGGGGAACTCCTTGCAGATCCCGCTCATCTGCAGGATCGGGGCGGGGGGTGCCATTGCGGCGTCCCTTTCCTTCGGGGGGGGCGGGCCGCTCGCGGAGTGCGAGTCCGCAAGCGGCCCGGTCCGGTCAGTATCCGGTCAGTACGGGCGGGTGGGCAGGGCGGCCTTCGCCTGCTCGGGGGTGAACGTCGTCTCCTCGGTCAGCACGCGCGCGGGCACCTGCTCACCGGCGACGACCTTCTTGGCCAGGTCCATCAGCTGCGGGCCGAGGATGGGGCTGCACTCGACGATGAAGTTGATCTTCCCGTCGGCGAGCGCCTGCATGCCGTCCTTGACCGCGTCGACCGTGATGATCTTGATGTCCTTGCCGGGGACCTTGCCGGCGCCCTCGATCGCCTCGATGGCGCCCAGGCCCATGTCGTCGTTGTGCGCGTAGAGCACGTCGATGTCCGGGTTGGACTTCAAGAAGGCCTCCATGACCTCCTTGCCCTTGGCCCGGGTGAAGTCGCCGGTCTGCGAGGCGATCACCTTGAACTTGGACTCGGCGCCGATGACCTCGGCGAACCCGGCCTTGCGGTCGTTGGCGGGCGCGGAACCGGTGGTGCCCTGCAGCTCGACGATGTTCACCGTGTCGGTGGAGTCCTTGTACTCCTCCACCAGCCACTTGCCGGCCTTGCGGCCCTCCTCGACGAAGTCGGAGCCGAGGAAGGTCTTGTAGAGGCTGGTGTCGGCCGAGTCCACCGCGCGGTCGGTGAGAATCACCGGGATCTTGGCGTTCTGGGCCTCCTTGAGCACGTTGTCCCAGCCGGACTCCACGACCGGCGAGAAGGCGATGACGTCCACCTTCTGCTGGATGTAGGAGCGGATCGCCTTGATCTGGTTCTCCTGCTTCTGCTGGGCGTCGGAGAACTTGAGCTCGATCCCGGCGGTCTTGGCCGACTCCTGGATGGACTTGGTGTTGGCCGTGCGCCAGCCGCTCTCCGCGCCCACCTGGGCGAAGCCCATGGTGATCTTGCCGTCGTCCGCTCCGCCAGAGGAGGCGGTGGTGTCGCCACCCCCGCATCCCGCCGCGGCCATGATGGTGACACCGGCCAGCAGCAGCGCTGACATCCTCTTGAACACGATCATCGTTCCTCTCTTCTCACGATTTCGTGAGCGTGTTTCCGTTAGCGTTAACATCACGTCGCGACGTCACCCCCGATCCCTCCGCGACGGGCTTTCTCAGGCCGGCGAGGTGCTGGCCCTGATCACGAGCTCCGGCGGGACCACGAACGCCTCGCGGACCCGCTGCTCGCGCGTCTCTATCCGCCGGAGCAGCACCTCGATGCTGCGCCGGCCCACCGCGGCGAAGTCCTGCCTGACCGTGGTGAGCGGCGGCGAGAAGAACTCCGACTCGGGGATGTCGTCGAAGCCGGCCACGCTGATCCGGCCGGGCACGCGCACCCCCTCCTCGGCGAACGCCCTCAGCACGCCGAGCGCCATCTGGTCGTTGGCCACGAACACCGCCGTGACGCCCTCCATCCCGGCCAGGCGCCGCCCGGCCTCGTATCCCGAACGCGGACTCCAGTCGCCGGGCAGCACCTCGGGCGCCTCCCTGCCGGCGTCGGACAGCGCCGCCCGCCAGCCCTGGATCCGCCCTTCGGCCTCCAGCCAGTCCGACGGGCCGCTCACGTGCCAGACCGTCTCATGGCCGAGTCCGAGCAGGTGCTCGGTGACCAGCCGGGCGCCCTCGACCTGGTCGACGCTGACCGTGGAGACGTCCCCGGCCTCTCCGCCCTCGACGGCCACCACGGGGATGCCCGCCGGCAGGTCGGCCAGCGCGCGGGCCGCCGACCGCTGCGGGGCGACCACGACGATCCCGTCGACGGCCTGCTCCGCGAGGTAGTCGAGCGCGTCGCGCACCCCTGCCCGGTCGATGGACTTGAGACTGACGATGCTGACGAAGTAACCCGCCGACCTGGCCGCCTGCTCGATGCCGTAGACGGTGCTCGCCGGGCCGTACAGGGTCGTGTCGAAGCTGACGACGCCGAGCGTGCGCGAGTGCCGGGTGACCAGGGCGCGGGCCACGAGGTTGCGCCGGTAGCCCAGCTGGTCGATCGCGTCCATGACCCGGGTGCGGGTCTCGGCGCGGACGTTGGGATGGTCGTTGAGCACCCGCGAGACCGTCTGGTGCGAGACCCCCGCCAACCGGGCCACGTCCGCCATCACGGGAAGACGTTCCTTGCTCGGTGCCACGGGCGGTTCCCCTCATCGGTTGCGGATGGCCTGGGACAGACTGTGAACGCTAACAACGCGTCTCGTCAAGCACTCTCCGGATTACGGTCGTATCACATCGCGACCGCGTGAAACCCGCCGTTAACCCGCTCTTGACGCACAGGGCCTCGGGCCCTTGAATGTTGGGAGCTCGTGTTGTTAGCGTTCACATTACCGCCCCCGCCCACCTGCGCCGGAGGCGGCGCTCACGGCCCGCTCCCGCGCGATCCGCGTGGAGCCGGCCGGGCGGGAGCCGCGGCGTGCCGGCGG
>NZ_CDRNDK010000169.1:0-12489 GCF_977012225.1 Planomonospora algeriensis
CGGAGCCGGAGCCGGAGCCGGAGCCGGAGCCGGAGCGGCGGGCGGCTGCCTGCGGGGGCGGCGCTTGGCCGCACCCGGCTTGACGCCGTAACCGACCAGCACGGGCTGGCGCTTCTCCCCGCCCCCCGCGCCGGTCCCGTTCCGGCCCGCCTCCTCGGGGACCGCCGGGACAGCCGGGACGGCCGGGACCATGTCGTCGGCCAGCGCCGCCCGGCCTGCCGGGGCGTCCGCCGGGGGCGGCGGAACCGGGGCCGCGGCGCCGTCGTCGACCGCGATGATGGGCCTGCCCACGTCGACGGTCTCGCCCTCCTCCGCCAGCAGCGCGGCGACCACGCCCTCGAACGGGCAGGGCAGCTCGACGACCGCCTTGGCCGTCTCGATCTCCACGATGGTCTGGTTGACCTTGACCGGGTCACCGGCCTTCACGTGCCAGCGGACGATCTCCGCCTCGGGCAGGCCCTCGCCCACGTCGGGGAGCTTGAACTCCTTCACCGTCCCCCCTCTCAGAACGCGAACGCGCGGTCGACGGCGTCCAGCACCCGGTCCAGGTCCGGCAGGTAGTGGTCCTCCAGCCGGGAGGGCGGGTACGGCGTGGACGGTCCGCCCACGCGCAGCACCGGCGCCTCCAGGTGGTAGAAGCACTCCTCGGTGATCCGGGCGGCCAGCTCGGCGCCGTAGCCGTTGAAGACGGGCGCCTCGTGCACCACGACGCACCGCCCGGTGCGCCGTACCGACTCCACGACCGCGGGCAGGTCCAGCGGGTTGAGCGAGCGCAGGTCCACGACCTCCAGCGAGCGGCCGTCCTCCTGGGCGGCCGCGGCGACCTCCAGGCAGGTCTTCACCATCGGCCCGTAGGCCAGCAGCGTGGCGTCCGCGCCGGGCCGCACGACGCGGGCGGCGTCGAGGGGGAGCCAGTCCGCCGAACCGGAGGTGTCGACCTCGGCCTTGTCCCAGTAGCGGCGCTTGGGCTCGAAGAAGATCACCGGGTCGTCGCACCGGATCGCCTGCTGGATCATCGCGTAGGCGTCCGCCGGGTTGGCGCAGGCCACCACGCGCAGGCCCGCGGTGTGCGTGAAGTACGCCTCGGGGGACTCGCTGTGGTGCTCCACCGCACCGATGCCGCCGCCGCAGGGGATGCGGACCACGACGGGGAGCCTGAGCTTGCCCAGTGAGCGCATCGGCATCTTGGCGAGCTGGGTGATGATCTGGTCGACGGCGGGGAAGACGAACCCGTCGAACTGGATCTCGCAGACCGGCCGGTAGCCGCGGAGCGCCAGGCCGATGGCCGTGCCGATGATGCCGGACTCGGCCAGCGGGGTGTCGATGACCCGCTGCTCGCCGAAGTCCTTCTGCAGGCCGTCGGTGACG
The DNA here is from genome assembly GCF_977012225.1 of Planomonospora algeriensis. NCBI lineage: Bacteria > Bacillati > Actinomycetota > Actinomycetes > Streptosporangiales > Streptosporangiaceae > Planomonospora > Planomonospora algeriensis. Next base: position 1,369 of record NZ_CDRNDK010000169.1, read on the forward strand.
CGGAACACGCCGCCGAGCTTGCCCACGTCCTCGCCCATGACGAGGACCTTGGGGTCGTCCTCCATCGCCTTGCGCATGCCCTCGTTCAGGGCCTTGGCCAGGGTGAGCGTCGTCATCCCTCGACCCCCTCGTTCTCGAATCCGGCGAGGTAGGCGGCGAACTCGGCGCGCTCGGCCTCGACCAGCCGGTGCGGCTCGGCGTAGACGTGCTCGAACATCTCCATCGGCCCGGGGTCCGGCATCTGCAGGCAGCGCCTGCGCACGTCCTTGCCGAGCTCGTCGGCCTCGGCGTCGATCCCGTCGAAGAACGCCTGGTCGGCGAGCCGGTTGCGGACCAGGTAGGCCTTGACCCGCTCGATCGGGTCCTTGAGCTTCCAGGCCTCCAGCTCGTCGGCCAGCCGGTAGCGGGTCGGGTCGTCGGAGGTGGTGTGCGCGCCCATCCGGTAGGTGTAGGCCTCGATCAGCACCGGTCCCTGGCCGGAGCGGGCGTCGGCCAGCGCCTTGCGGGTGACCGCCAGGCAGGCGAACACGTCGTTGCCGTCCACCCGGACGCCCGGGAAGCCGAATCCGCTGGCCCGGCGGTAGAGCGGGATGCGCGACTGCTTCTCCAGCGGCTCGGAGATGGCCCACTGGTTGTTCTGGCAGAAGAACACCACCGGCGCGTTGAACACCGACGCCCAGATGAACGACTCGTTCACGTCGCCCTGGGAGGTGGCGCCGTCGCCGAAGTAGACGATCGAGGCCGCGCCGTCCTCGCCGACGGCCCCGTCGCGCTGGATGCCCATGGCGTAGCCGACCGCGTGCAGGGTCTGGCTGCCGATCACGATCGTGTAGAGGTGGAAGTTGTGCTCGGCGGGGTCCCAGCCGCCGTGGTTGACCCCCCGGAACAGACCGAGGAGGTTGACCGGGTCGACCCCTCGGCACCAGGCCACACCGTGCTCGCGGTAGGTCGGGAAGGCCATGTCCGCGCCGGTCAGGGCCCGGCCGGAGCCGATCTGCGCGGCCTCCTGGCCGAGCAGCGAGGCCCACAGCCCCAGTTCGCCCTGGCGCTGCAGGGCGACGGCCTCCAGGTCGATCCGGCGCACCATGACCAGGTCGCGGTAGAGGCCGCGGATCTCCTCGGGCGTCAGGTCGATGTCGTAGTCGGGGTGCTCGACCCGCTCCCCTTCGGGGGTCAGCAACTGGACGAGCTCGGGGGGTGCCTGGGCACCGCGAGAGGCGTCGGCTGTCACGTGCCGCTCCTGTGTGCTCGGGGCCGTCCGAGCGGGGTCACCGCTCGTGTCCGGCCGGTTAGCGACGCATCGGATCCGGTTGATGGTGGTCCGTCTGCGCTTGTGGACATCGTGGCAGACGTCACATACCCGCGCGCAAGCCCTGCTCCGGCCTCCATACGATCCCCGTTCCCCTCCCGCCCCCTTTACACCCGTGCGGAACGGACCCGGAACGGACCCGGGGCGGACCCGGGGCGGACCCGGCGACGGGCCGCCGGCGGGGACCGTTACGCTTGAGGCGCCCAACCGATCCCGCTGCATCCTGGAGGAACACCGTGGCGCGCGTCATCGTCGACGTCATGCTGAAGCCCGAGATTCTCGACGCCCAGGGGCAGGCCATCGCCCGGGCGCTCCCGCGGCTCGGCTTCTCCGGCGTCTCCGCGGTACGGCAGGGCAAGCGGTTCGAGGTGGAGCTCGACGGCCCGGCCGACGAGGCCGCTCTTTCGGACGTCCGCAAGATGGCCGAGACCCTGCTGGCCAACACCGTGATCGAGGACTACAAGGTCACGGTCGAGGAGTAGATAGCCGGATATCGTCAGCACAATCCCTCTATGACGGTTAAATCCATCCCTGGGGGCATCCCGCACCACGTCCTGACTAACAGTGGATAACATCACAGTTATTTTGCGGTTAGCCCGGATTCCCAAGGGAAACCTTCATTGGGTGACGTCTGGCCCGGGAGGGATCCGGTGGATTTCGAGTTCTCATTGGCTCTGCCAAGAGAGGCCGTCGGCATCCCGATGGTCCGCAGGATCATCGGTGACTCCCTGGCCCTCCGCGGTGTGACCAGGAGCTGCGTCTCCGACATCCTGCTCGCGGTCACCGAGGCGTGCACCAACGCCGTGCGCCACGGCGGCCCGGACAACCGCTACGAGGTCGAGGCCGCCATCGGCTCCGACCGCTGCGACGTCCGCGTCACCGACAGGGGCCGCGGCCTCGTCCGGATGCCGGACCACTACCCGCCGAGCGACATCGAGAACGGCCGCGGCATCCTGATCATGCAGTCCGTGGTGGACGAGATCTCCTTCGACATCGCCCCCGGCCGCGGCACCACCGTGCACCTGCGCAAGCGGCTCCACCGCTACGGCGACCCCGCTCCCGAGCGCCGCCGCGAACTGGCCGCCGTCTGACCGCCACCCGGCCGCCACCCGGCCACGCGGAACCGCGGACCCCGCGATCGGGGCCCCGATCCGCGGGCCGGTCAGCGCCGGATCCGGACGCGGGCCGTACACCTCGTTGTGAGCTCTCCCCGCGGAGCGGATAGCCTGGGCGCACCGCCGCAGACCGCCGTCCGATGTGTGAGACGTCGGCGCGGCGCTCGTTTGTGGAGGGGAACGCTGTCATGAGTGCTGCCCGCGTGGGCGTCGTCACTTTTCCCGGGACTCTTGACGATCAGGACGCGGCCCGTGCCGTGCGCCATGCGGGGGGCGAAGCCGTCCCGCTGTGGCACGCCGACCCCGATCTCAAGGGGGTGGACGCGGTCTTCCTGCCCGGCGGGTTCTCCTACGGGGACTACCTCCGGTGCGGGGCGATCTCCAGGTTCGCGCCGCTGATGGAGGAGCTGATCCCCGCCGCCAGGGCCGGGCTCCCCGTCCTGGGGACCTGCAACGGCTTCCAGATCCTCTGCGAGGCCCACCTGCTGCCCGGCGCGCTGATGCGCAACGCCGGGCTTCACTATGTCTGCCGCGACCAGGGCATCCGGGTCGAGAACACCGCCACCCCCTGGACCTCGGACTTCACCGGGGGCCAGGAGATCGTGCTGCCGGTCAAGCACGGCGAGGGCCGCTACGTCGCCGACCCGGCGACGCTCGCGGCGATCGAGGCGGGCGGCCAGGTCGTCTTCCGCTACACCGGGGGCAACCCCAACGGCTCCCTGAACGACATCGCCGGCATCCGCAACGAGGCCGGCAACATCGTCGGCCTGATGCCCCACCCCGAGCACGCCGTCGAGGACCTGACCGGCGCCCCGAGCACGGACGGCCGCGCCTTCTTCACCTCGATCCTCAAGAAGCTGGTGAACGCGTGAGCCCCGACGTGAACCCTGACGTGAACCTCGACACCGTCAAGCGCGCCGCGGACACCCCCGACGAGCGCCAGCCCTACGCCGAGCTGGGCATGAAGCTCGACGAGTACGACCGGGTCAAGGAGATCCTCGGCCGCCGGCCGACCAGCTCCGAGCTGGCCATCTACAGCGTCATGTGGAGCGAGCACTGCTCCTACAAGTCCTCCAAGGTGCACCTGCGGCAGTTCGGCACCAAGGCCCCGCACTCCGACGCGCTCCTGGTCGGCATGGGCGAGAACGCCGGCGTCGTGGACATCGGCGACGGCTGGGCGGCCACCTTCAAGATCGAGTCGCACAACCACCCGTCCTACGTCGAGCCGCACCAGGGCGCGGCCACCGGCGTCGGCGGCATCGTCCGCGACATCATGTCGATGGGCGCGCGGCCGATCGCGGTCATGGACGCCCTGCGCTTCGGCGGCGCCGAGGCGGCCGACACCCGCCGGGTACTGCCCGGCGTGGTGGAGGGCATCAGCCACTACGGCAACTGCCTTGGCCTGCCCAACATCGGCGGCGAGGTCGTCTTCGACCCCTGCTACATCGGCAACCCGCTGGTCAACGCCCTGTGCGTGGGCCTGCTCCGCAAGGACCAGATCAAGCTGGCCATCGCGCCGGGCGCGGGCAACAAGGTCGTGCTCTTCGGCGCGCTGACCGGCCCCGACGGCATCGGCGGCGCGTCGGTGCTGGCGAGCGCGACCTTCGAGGACGAGTCCCAGGCCAAGCGTCCCAGCGTGCAGGTCGGCGACCCGTTCATGGAGAAGCTGCTGATCGAGTGCTGCCTGGAGCTCTACCAGGCGGACGTGGTCGTCGGCATCCAGGACCTCGGCGCGGCCGGCGTCTCCTGCGCCACCACGGAGCTCGCGGCCAAGGGCACCGGCGGCATGGACGTCAGGCTGGACCTCGTCCCGCTGCGCGACCCGTCGCTGCGGCCCGAGGAGATCCTGATGAGCGAGTCGCAGGAGCGCATGATGGCGGTCGTCGCCCCCGACGACATCGACGCCTTCATGGCGATCTGCGCCAAGTGGGACATCCCCGCGACCGTGATCGGCGAGGTCACCGACTCCGGCCGCCTGGTCATGACCTGGCACGGCGAGACCATCGTGGACATCCCGCCGGGCACCGCGGCCGACGAGGGCCCGGTCTACGAGCGGCCCTTCCACGAGCCGGCCGGGCAGGCCGCGCTCAACGCCTCCTCGGCCGCGGACCTGCCCCGCCCCGAGGACCTGCGCGCCACGCTGCTGCAGCTGCTCGGCTCGCCGAACCTGGCTTCCAAGGAGTGGGTGACCTCCCAGTACGACCGGTACGTCCGGGGCAACACCGTGCTGGCCCAGCCCGCCGACGCCGGGGTGCTGCGGATCAGCGAGGCCATGCCCGGCGCCGAGGAGACCACCCGCGGCATCGCGCTGGCCACCGACGGCAACGGCCGCTACGCCCGGCTGGACCCCTACGCCGGGGCGCAGCTCGCCCTCGCCGAGGCCTACCGGAACGTCGCGGTGACCGGCGCCGTCCCGCTCGCGGTCACCAACTGCCTCAACTTCGGCTCCCCCGAGGACCCCGAGGTCATGTGGCAGTTCTCCGAGGCCGTGCGCGGCCTGGCCGACGCCTGCAAGGCCCTGGGCGTCCCGGTGACCGGCGGCAACGTCTCGTTCTACAACCAGACGGGCTCCACCCCGATCCACCCGACCCCGGTCGTGGGCGTGCTGGGTGTGATCGAGGACGTGGCCAAGCGGGTGCGCAGCGGTTTCACCGGCACCGGCGAGAAGGTCGTCCTGCTCGGCGAGACCAGCGCGGAGTTCGGCGGCTCGGAGTGGGCGCACGTCGCCCACGGCCACCTGGGCGGCCTCCCGCCCGCGGTGGACCTGGAGGCCGAGCGCGCCCTGGGGCGGGTGCTCACCGAGGCCGCCTCGCGGGGCCTGCTCACCGGCTCCCACGACCTGTCCGACGGCGGCCTGGCCATCGCCCTGGCCGAGGCGTGCCTCGCCCAGGGCATCGGCTGCACGGTCTCGCTCACGGGCGACGACGCGTTCGTCGACCTGTTCAGCGAGTCGGCCTCCCGCGCCCTGGTGACCGTCCGGCCGGAGTCCTTCGAGGCCTTCGCCGAGCTCTGCGCCGCCCACGAGGTGCCCTGCTACGGCCTGGGCACCACCGGCGGCGCCTCGCTGGTCGTCGAGGGCGTCCTGGACATCCCGGTCGCCGAGCTCAGGGAGACGCACACGGGCACGCTCCCGGCCATCTTCGGCTGATCCACGCACGACGGAGGGGTACGGCTCACGCGGACCGTGCCCCTCCGCCTTTTCGCGGGACGATGTCCGGTCGGGCGAGGTTTCGCCCGCTACCGCGCTGCGAGGCTCAGGAGAGCAGCTCCCGTATCGTGACGGTGACGGGAAAGGGCACCGTGAGCCGGAGTTTCTCCCGCTCGATGGCGGTCGGCACGTAGGCGCCGGTGGTGTCGTCCAGCTCGTACACGTGGACGACGGGGAGGTTGTTCTCGTTCTCGATCCGCCAGAAGTGGCGGATACCGGCCTGTGCGTACCGCTCCGGCTTGACCTTCCGGTCGCGCTCCTCCGAGTCGGGTGAGACCACCTCGACCGCGAGGACGACCTCCTCAGGCCGGTAGGTCGTGCGCTCCAGCCCCGTCCCGGGGGGTTCCCGGACGACCATGACATCCGGCTCCGGCCGCTGACGCCGCCCCAGCGTGACCGTCATCTCCCGCACCACGTCGAGGCCTTCCGGTGCCGCGGACCGCAGCACTCGGGTGAGGTTGTCGATGACCCTCATGTGGAACTTGGTCTGCGGGGACATCACGATGAGGGCTCCATCGACGAGTTCGAGGCGGCGCGGCGCTTCGGGGGGGAGCCGGTCGAGATCCTCCGCGACCCAGCCGTCGGCCGGCGGGTAGAACCAGGAAGGCAGCACTTCAGCGGTCATCTCGTCCCCCTCCGAATCCGTTGTCACTTTAGGGTTCACCTCCGTCCGTCTCAGGTCTTTCCACGGATTCCTCGCCCGCCCACCTTCTCATTCCCGGCGAACGATTACATTCATCCGCCGCCGGGTCGCGGGCCGCCAGTCGCATCCGGTACGGACGCTTACCGGCGGGGGTCCGGCGGGGTTTCCGCAGGAGTCCCGTGAGGTTTCCGCGGGGTCCCCGCACAGGGTTTCCGCACGGTGGTCTCCGAGAGAGGAAAGGCGTTGGCGGCACCGGCGGTGTGCCGGGATAATCGGGGCGTTCGGGGGAACCCGCCCGCGGGGCGGGCGGACGCCACAGGGGGTCACGGGACTCCCGATGAATACGGAGGCCACTGTGCCGACGAACGACTCGACGGCCGCACCGGAAGCCGGCGGCGCCGGGCCCGAGCCGTACCTCCCTCCGGCGACCCAGCCGGTCCGCGCGGTGGTCTGGGTGATGCACCTGGCCCTGCCGATGCTCGGGCTCTGGCTGCTGCTCGCCCAGCCCCATCTCAACGCCCGCTGGCAGGACAACCCCGCCCACTTCTGGCTGATCAACGCCGTGGCCGGGATCAGCCTGGTCCTGGGCGCGCTGGTCAGCCGGTCCTCCGCCCGGCGCGCGGACGCCCGGCTGCTCCTGGTCTCGCTGGTCTTCCTGAGCAGCGCCGGCTTCTTCTTCGTGCACGGCCTGACCACCCCGAAGGTCATCCTCGGCGGGCCGAGCCACGGGTTCGACCTGTCCCACCCGGTCGGCCTCATGGTCGCCGCCGCCTTCGCGTTCGCCTCGGCGCTGCCGCTGGGCGAGCGGGCGGCCGGGGCCGTGCTCCGGTCACGGAACCTGCTGCGCGGCGGCTCGCCGTACTGGTCGCCGGATGGGGGGCGGCCTGCCTGGTGCCGGGCCTCACCCCGCTGAGCGCCAGGCCGCCCGCGCACGGCGCGGACCTCGGCGGAGCCGAACTGCTCGCCGTCGCCCTGTACGGCGCCGCCGCGGTGATGGTGTTCCGGCTGCACCGCAGGCGCCCGGCGGCGATGCTGATCAGCCTGGTCACCGCCTACGCCCTGCTCGCCGAGGCGGTGGTCGCCGGGATGTCCCACCACAACTGGCACCTGTCCTGGTGGCTCTGGCACGTGCTGCTCACCCTGGCCTTCGCCTTCGTGGCCTACAGCGCCCACCTGCAGTTCCGCCGCGAGGGCTCCGGCGCCGGGCTGTTCGACTCGGTCGCGCTGAGCGCGACCGTCCGCAGGATGCGCGGCGAGTACACCCAGGCGCTGGAGGAACTCGTCACCCACCTGCGCCGCCGGGAGGACGGCAGGGCGGGCGGCGGGACCGGCGCCGGGGTCCCGGTCGCGACCAGGCTCGCGGGCAAGTTCGGGCTCACCGAGGCGCAGGCCGCCGTGCTCGACCGGGCGGGCGAGGCCCTGGCCACCGAACGCGAGCTGTCCGAGCGGCTGGCCGCCCTGGTGGACCTGGGCAACCGGGCCCGGGTGGGCCTACCCGAGGGGGAGCTGCTCTCCCACGCGATGGAGCGGGTACGGCAGGCCTACGGCGACGTGCGCATCAGCCTGGTCGCGGACGGGCGGGTCGCGATCGGCTCCGCCGAGTACACCCAGCGGGACTTCCCCGGCGGCGGGCCGATCCGGCGCGGCGACGCGGTCCTGCACCCGCTCACCGTCAAGGGCCGCCTCGCCGGGGCGCTGGCGGTCCCGGTGGGCCTGACCTCGCAGGACGAGGTGCTCGCGGCGACCCTGGCCGCGCAGCTCTCGATCTCCCTGGAGAACGCCCGGCTCTACCAGGAGCTGGAGGGGCTCTTCCGCAACTACATGTCCCCGGACGTGGCGCAGGCGCTGCTGGCCGACCCGCGCCGGGCCGAGCTGGGCGGCGAGCTGGTCGAGCTGACCGCGCTCTTCGCCGACCTGAAGGGCTTCACGAGCTTCTCCGAGCGGGTCGCGCCCGGGGAGATCGTCGACATGCTGAACCGCTACCACGGCGCGGCCGTGCCGATCGTGCTCGCGGCCGGCGGCACGATCGTGCAGTTCGTCGGCGACGCGATGCTGGCGCTGTTCAACGCCCCGGCCCGGCAGCCCGACCACGCCGAGGCCGCGGCCCGGGCGGCGCTGGCCATGCAGGAGGCCGCCGAGGAGATCGCCGCCGGCACGCCCGGTTACCCCCGGTTCAGGATCGGGATCAACACCGGGCCCGCGCTGGTCGGCAACATCGGCAGCCCCCAGCTGCGCGGATTCAACGCGATGGGCGACTGCGTGAACGTGGCCGCCCGGCTGGAGGGCGTGGCCGAACCCGGTACCGTCGTGATCGGCCAGAGCACCCTCGACCAGATCGGCCCCGGGGCGAAGGTCCAGCCGCTGGGCGGGCTGAGCCTCAAGGGCAAGGAGCATCCCGTGCACGCCTACGTCCTGTCCGGGCTGACCTGATCCGGCCGGAGCAGGAGTCCGGGCCGCACCGCACCGGGACGGCCGGCGCCGCACGCCGCCGTCCCGGCCCGTCCCCGTGTCGACCAGCACCCCCTCCAGGAGGCACCCGTGAGCCCGTCCCCGTCCCCGTCCGTGTCCGTGTCCGTGTCCGAACCGGGCGAGTTCCTCTCCCTGCTCACCCCCGAGGAGGCCGCCGGGCTGCGCGCGGCCGGGCGGCCCCGGCGGTGGGACCGGGGCACGACGCTGATGGCCGAGGGCGACGCGGCCGACTGGGTGCTCGTGCTGACGTCCGGCCGGGTCAAGGTCTCCTCGCACACCGCCTCCGGCACCGAGGTCGTGCTGGCCGTACGGGGGGCCGGTGCGCTGCTCGGCGAGTTCTCGGCCATCGACGGCCTGCCGAGGTCGGCCACGGTGACCGCGCTGGAGCCGGTCGAGGGGATCGTCGTCCGCGATTTCACGGCCTTCCTGCGCGAGCATGGCCGGGTGGCGGTGCTGCTCCTGCAGACGGTGACAGGCCGGATGCGCGACGCCGACCGCAAGCGGATCGAGTACGGCGCGTTCGACACCGCCGGCCGGGTCGCCACCCGCCTCCTGGAACTGGCCGAGCGGTACGGCGAGCAGGCGGGCGGCGCGGTCCGGGTGGCGCTGCCGCTCTCCCAGGACGAGCTGGCCGGCTGGACCGGCTCCTCCCGCGAGGCGGTCAGCAAGGCCCTGCGCTCGCTCCGGGACCGGGGGCTGATCGAGACCGGCCGCCGCCGCGTGATCATCCACGACATCGAGGGGCTGCGCCGCCGCGCGAGGTGACCGGCCCCACGATCCGGGACGAACACGGCGCGGGACGAACACGACCCCGGACAGAGACCACCCCGGACAAAACGGACGTACAGCGTGCGTCAGACTGGTCGGCATGGTCGCGATCCCTCAGGACCTGCCCGGCTCGCCCGAATACTCCTCCAGGCTCCGCTACGCCTGGCGCGTCTGCTCGGTCACCAGCCTCGGGCTGGTGCTGATCGGCGTCTCCGGCAGCACCCTCAACGTCGCCCTCCCGGCGGTGGTCCGGCACTTCCGGGCCGACGCCTTCGCCTCCGGTTGGATCCTGCTCTCGTTCATGCTCGTCAACACGGCGACCCTGGTGTTCTTCGGCAGGGTCGCCGACCTCCTCGGCCGCCGGGAGGTCTACCTCGCCGGATTCGCCCTCTTCACCGCCGCCTCGCTGCTCGCCGGGCTCTCCCCCGGCGTCTGGTTCCTGATCGCGATGCGGGTCCTCCAGGCGGTCGGCGCGGCGATGATCCTGGCCAACGGGACCGTGATCATCACCGACGCCTTCCCGCCCGACCGGCTCAGCCAGGGCATGGGCGTCTACATCGGCACGCTCTCGGTCGCCCAGCTCGCCGGCCCCACCGTGGGCGGGCTGATCGCCGAGACGGCCGGCTGGCAGTGGATCTTCTGGGTGAACGTGCCCGCCGGGTTGATCGCCGTCGGCTGGGGCGCGTTCACCCTGCGCAAGATCGACCGTGACCCCCACGGCCCCCGGGAGCCGGTGGACGCCCCGGGCAACCTGGTGGTCTTCGCGCTGCTGTCCGCCGCGCTCATCGCGCTCTCCGAGGCGGGCTCGCGCGGCCCGGGCAGCCCGGTCGTGATCGTCGGCGCGGCGGTCGCGGCCCTCCTGGTCCCGGTCCTCGTCGTCGTGGAGCGCCGGGCCTCCCACCCGGTGCTCGACATGCGCCTGTTCGCCGAGCGCATGCTGGCCTTCGCCAACCTCGCCTCGTTCTGCAACGCGCTGGCCCGCTCGGCGCTGATCCTGCTGGTCGCCCTCTACTTCCAGGCGGCCAGGGGCGTGGACGCGGTCACCGCCGCCTTGGGCGTGCTCCCGGTCCCGATCGGCATGGCCCTCGCCTCCCCGCTCGCGGCGCCCTCGGCCGCCGGATCTCCCCCTACGCGCTCTCCGTCGGGGGCTGCCTGTTCAGCGCCTCCGGGCTCGGGATCCTGCTGCTCAACACCGCGCCCGCCACGCCGTACTGGGTCATCGGCGCGGGGCTGTTCCTGTGCGGCTGCGGCAGCGGGACGTTCCTCACCGGGAACACCACCCAGGTCATGCAGGCCCTGCCGCCCGGGAGCCTCGGCGTAGTGAACGGCTTCCGCCTCATGATCATGAACGTGGGGATCGTGCTCAGCGTCGCCGTCACGCTGAGCGTGCTCACCGGCTCGGTCAGCCCGCAGCTGCGCGGCCAGGTCTACGCGGGCACGCTCTCCCGCGTCTCCCCGGTCGCCGTGGAGCAGCTCATGGACGGCTTCCAGAAGACGTACGGCGCGCTGTTCGCCGTCGCCCTGACCGGCGCCCTGCTGGCCGCCCTGGCCCGGAGCCCTCGGGAGGGGTCCCCCGCCCGGTGAGCACCCGGCGGGGCGCCCGCCGCGA
>NZ_CDRNDK010000170.1:0-12383 GCF_977012225.1 Planomonospora algeriensis
CGGGCGCGGCTGCGGGGCGCGGAGTCGCCGTCGTCCGCGCCGCCGCGGGCGCCCGCGGCGGCGGTCAAAGACCGTAGGCCTCCAGCAGGCGCAGCCAGACCTCGCTGACCGTCGGGAACGACGGCACCGCGTGCCAGAGCCGCTCCAGCGGCACCTCGGCGGTGACCGCGATCGTGGCGGCGTGCAGCAGTTCGGCCGCGCCGGGACCGGCGAAGGTGACACCCAGCAGCACCCGCCGCTCGGTGTCCACCACGGCCTTGGCCCGGCCCCGGTAACCGTCGCCGAGCAGGTAGGCGCCGCTCACCGCGCCCAGGTCGTACTCGACCGCGCGGACCGGGAAGCCCTCCTCGCGGGCGCGGGCCTCGGTCCGGCCGACCGCGCAGACCTGCGGGTCGGTGAAGACCACCTGCGGCGCGCCGTAGCCGCCCGCCCGGTCCCGCAGCGCGGGCAGGTCGTCGGGCCCGCCCCCGGCCCGGGCGGCGATGACGTCGCCGCAGATCCGGGCCTGGTACTTGCCCATGTGCGTGAGCAGGTCGCGGCCGTTGACGTCGCCCACGGCGTACAGCCAGCCGCCGTCGACGCCGGTGGCGCGCATGCTGTCGTCGACGGCCACGGGCCGGTCACCGGCCAGCCCCACGCTCTCCAGGCCCAGGCCGGCGACGGCGGGCCGCCGCCCGGCGGCCACCAGCAGCTCGTCGGCCTCGACCGGCGGACCCGACGACAGGTGCACGGTCACCGGTCCGCCCGGCACGGGCCGCTCCACCCGGATCGCCTCCGTGCGGGTCCGCACGGAGATGCCGGAGGCGGCGAACGACTCGGCCACCAGGTCGGAGGCGAACGGCTCCAGCCGTTCCAGCAGCCGGCCCCCGCGCACCAGCACCGTGGTCTCGGCCGCGCCGAGCCCGTGCATGGCCTGCGCCATCTCGCAGGCGACCACGCCGCCGCCGATCACGGCCAGCCGCCCCGGAACCGCCTCGGCGGCGGTGACCTCGTGGCTGGTCCACGGCCCGGCCTCGGCCAGACCCGGCAGCGGCGGGACCACGGCGCGGCTCCCGGTGGCCAGCACGACCGCGTGCCGGGCGGTCAGCGATCGCGAGGTCCCGTCGGGCAGGTCCACCCGGACCCGCCTCGGGCCGTCCAGCCGCCCCCGGCCCCGGACGAACTCCACGGGCACGCCCTCGATCCACTCGACCTGACCGGCGTCGCTGTAGTGGGAGACGGCCTCGTCCCGGCGTGCCAGCACGGCGGCGGCGTCGATCGGGCCGACGTCCAGGCCGGGCACCCGGCGGGCCTCGGCGGCCAGCTCGACCGGGCGGAGCAGGGCCTTGCTGGGGATGCACGCCCAGTAGGAGCACTCGCCGCCGGCCAGGTTCTCCTCCACGATCACGGCGCTCAGCCCGCCCCGCACGGCCCTGTCCGCGACGTTCTCACCGGCCGGTCCGGCACCGATCACGATCACGTCGAACTCGTCCGCCACCACTGCCTCCTGTCGGGAACGCGCGCCGGAGATCCCGTGCCGCCGCGCCGGTTCCACCGCCCCCCCCCGTATCTTCCCCAGCCGCACGAGACCATCGCAACGCGGCCGTGTCGGGTCCGTCCGGGGCGGCAGCCGCCCCGGCCGCCCGCGCGCCCCCCTACGCGCGCGGGACCCGCAGCTTCTCCGCCAGCCGTCCGGCCAGCCCCTCGGCGGCGGCCTCGATCATCTCCAGCACCTCGGCGAACCCCTCGCGGTCGCCGTAGTAGGGGTCGGGCACCTCGGCGCCCTCCGGGGCGGCCGGGTCGAAGGAGCGGAAGAGCCGCACGTCGGCGCCGGGCGGGGCCAGCCGCCGCAGGGCGCGGAGGTTCTCCCGGTCCATCGCGAGCACCAGGTCCGCCTGGCCGTACCACTCCCGCAGGAACTGCCGGGCGCGGTGCGCGGAACCGTCGTAGCCGCGGCCGGCCAGCGCCGCGGCGGCGCGCTCGTCCATCGGGCGGCCCTGGTGCCAGCCTCCGGTGCCCGCGCTGTCGACGGTGACGAGCCCGTCCAGGCCGTGATCGGCGACGGCCTTCCTCAGCACGACCTCGGCCATGGGGGAGCGGCAGATGTTCCCCAGGCACACCACGCAGACGCGATAGCTCATGGCCTCCATTCTCCGCGATCCGCAAGGGGAACCGGCCCGGAGAGGACCTGCCCGGGGAGGGCCTGCCCGCGCCCCGCGGGGATCGTGCTCCCCGCGGGGCGCGCGCTCGCCGAGCCGCTATCGGGCCGTGCAGGACACGGCGGGGGCGGCTGAGGAGGGGGTCCCGGAGGCGAGGAAGCCGAAGGACGTGCTGGCCCCGGCCGCCAGGGAGCCGTTCCAGGAAGCGTGCTCGGCGGTCACGGCGGAGCCGGTCTGGGTGACCGTGGCGTTCCAGGCCTGGCTGACCCGCTCACCTCCCGAGGTCCAGTTCACGGTCCAGCCGGTGACGGCGGAGGCTCCCACGTGCCGTACGGTCACCTCGCCCTGGAATCCGCCGGACCACCGGTTCACGACCTTGTAGGCGGCGGTGCAGCCGCTCCCCGCGGTGGGCGTCACTGTGGGGGTCACGGTGGGGGTCACGGTGGGGGTGACCGTGGGCGTCACGGTGGGGGTGGCGGTCGGCGTGGCGGTAGGTCCGGACCCGAGCAGGGCGGTCAGGGCGGGGAACCACCGGTCGGCGATCTTCCGGTCGCCGGCCGCGTTGGGATGCACCCCGTCACCCGTGTCGGCCGAGGTGTCGAAGCCCGTCCACTGGTCGACCACCACGACGGGTGAGCGCTGGGTCGTCTTGCCCGCCGCCCAGCCGGGGATCGCCGCGTTGAGCGCCGCGACCCGCTGGCCGCACTCGCCGCACGAACTCGGGTTCATCGGGATGATCTGGGCGACCAGGATCCTCATGTCGGGGTTGCTCTCGCGCATCTGGTCGACCAGCTTGCCGTAGGCGGCCAGGATGGTCGCGGTGGAGCGGTTGCTCCACGCGTCGTTGGTGCCGAAGTGCATCATCACGATGTCGGGCCGGGCCGCCGAGAGCCAGGCCGGGAGCTGGTTCTGGTCGGCCACGTTGGTCGCCAGGAAGCCGCCGTGCCCCTCGTTCTCGCCGTCGTAGGCGAAGCCGCAGCCCTGCGGCGGGAGCGTCCCGACGAAGTCGACCGACGAGGCCAGGCCGGCCTCCTGGAGGCGCTGCCAGAGCAGGGCCCGCCAGCAGCCGGGGGAGCCGGTGATCGAGTCCCCGAGGGCCATGATCCTGGTCGGCTCGGCCCGCGCCGACAGCGCGGCGCCCGCCGTACCCGCCAGCACGAACCCCAGGGCGGCGGCCAGCGCCGCCAGCACCGCCAGAACCGTCTTGCCTTCGCGCATCGCCCGCTCCCGTCGTAGCCCGGCGCGATGCTAGGCATCCGCGCCGGGCGACGGGAAGCGGGCGCTTCCCCGGTGCCGCGCCGACCTGCGGCGTCACCGGTGCCGGGGATGTAACTTTCAGCGCCCGGCCCGGTCCCGGGGTTCAGTCCTCGACCGGGTTGAGGCGGACGATCGCGGTGTTGAGGGCGGTGGCGAACAGCGTCCACGCGCCGTAGGGGAGCAGCGCCGCCCCGGCGGCGCGGTCGGTCGCCCACGCCTGCCTGATCAGGTCCGCGTTGGAGGCGTTGAGCGCGGTGATCTCGGCCAGGGCGAGCTTGGGCGAGCGGCCGCGGAAGAAGGTGAGGCTCCAACCGGCGTTGAGGACGAGGTTGGCCGCGAAGCGGGCGGCGAACGCGGTGCGGTCGGTCCCCGCCCGGCGGTCGAGGACGCGGGCCGCCCCGACGGCGATCAGCCCGTACAGCGGCGTCCACACCAGGCCGAACGCCTGCGACGGCGGCTGCCAGGCCGGTTTGCGCAGCCGCCGGTACCACAGGGAGGCGGGCTTGGTCGCCAGGCTCCCGACGGCGGCCGCCGCGCTCACGGCGAGCAGGGTCCTGGCCAGGGTGCGGCCGCGGGTGCCCACGCGTGTCCGGACGATCTCCTCCGTACGGCGCCGCGCCCGGCTCGGGGCGTCGCCCTCCGGACGGCGCTCCGTGCCCGTCCGCGCGGAGGACGGGATGGTGGATGGTGTCGTCTTCATGGTCGGCCCCTACCCCGGCCACCGGTGATATGCCGCCGGTGTACCGCGCCCGGGTCGGCTCGCCCGAGCCCGGGCGGCCCGGCGCCCGGCCCGGAAGACGGTTCGCGCACCGCCGCGGGGGCGGGACGGCTTGCGAGGACAACAGATCCAACAGCGCTGTTATGTTAGGGGGGTGCCTCCCCTCGACTCCGGGCCGGGTCTGCTCGGGACCCGCCTGCGCCACCTGCTCGAACTGCTGGACGCGGACGTCGCGGCCGTCTACGCCGAACTGGGGGAGGCCGGGTTCCGTCCCCGGTTCACCCCCGTCCTGCGGGCGCTGGCCGTGTTCGGCCCCTCCTCCATCCGCGATCTGGCGGACGCGATCGGGGTGACCCACTCCGCGGCGAGTCAGACGGTGGCCCAGATGGCCGGGCAGGGGTTCGTCGTCCTGACGCCGGGAGCGGACGCGCGCCGGCGGATCGTCCGCCCCACCGCGAAGGCAGAGGCGCTGCTCCCGGTGCTGGAGGCGGAATGGGCGGCCACCGCCGCCGCGGCCGCCGAGCTCGAGGCCGAGCTGTCGTTCCCGCTGAGCCGGCTCGTCGAGGAAGTGCTGGAGGCTCTGGAGCGGAGGCCGCTGCGGCGGCGGATCGCCGACGCGGCACCGGACCTGGCCGCCCGGGTCGGCTCCGGGCGGGTCGGTTCTGCCCGGGTCGGCTCCGGGCGGGAAGGCGGGCAGGAGGGGGGCGAACCGAGGGCGGAGGGCGCGGAGGACGCTGGTGCCGGGACCTCGGAGGGAAGGGCGGAGGGAAGGGCCGCGAAGGGCGGGAGCCGAGCCTGACGGCCGGTCTATGGCATATGGATCACTATGGACGACATGTGCCACATATGTACCTTTGCTGTGAAATAGCCACTCCATGCACTATCGGTACTCCGATCATGTTCGTCGCCTCTCTCCTCGGGCACAAGCGCCGTGACGTCGCTCAGGGGAAGGGGTTCGGGGATGAAGATCGTGGGGATCGCGGGAAGCCTGCGGCCGGCGGCACACGTCGGAAGGCTGCTGGAGGCGGTGGCGCGGGAGCTGCCCGTCTCCGCGGATTTCACGGTGTGGGAAGGGCTCGGAGAGATCCCGCCCTTCACGGACGGCCCGCTTCCGAGCCCCGCCGGGAAGTTCTGCGATCTCCTGTCCGGTGCGGACGGCCTGCTGATCACCGCCCCTGAGCACAGCGTCCTGCCGGTCCAGCTGCTCCACGCGCTGCAGTGGGCGTCCCGGCCGGGAGCGGGCGCCGTCCTGCTGGGCAAGCCCGTCGCCGTGGTCACGGCCTGCGTCCGCCCGCACGAGGCGATGTGGGCCCAGACCGCGCTGCGGCGCGCGCTGGGCGTCGCCGGCGCCGTCGTGTACGGGGCCGACCTGTCCGGCTCTCCGGCCCTGCGGCAGTTCGACGCCGCCGGTCGCCTGGCCGACCCGGTGGCCCGCGACCGGCTCGGCGGCGTGATGGAGGCATTGTGCTCGCGGTCGCGGTCGCGGTCGCATTCGCGGGAGGCCGTGCCCGGGAAGGTGCTGGAGACCCTGTCCGGCAGGGTTCCGGACAGGGTCTCCTTGGAGCGGGTCTCCGGGGCGGCTCCGGTGGGGCTTCAGGGCAAGGCCCAGGCGGCCGTGCCGGTGGTCATCCAGGAGAAGGCCGCGGAGAGGATCCCCGTGTGACCGCACGCCCGGCTCCCGCCGTGTGACCGCACGCCCCGGCCCCCGCCCCGGGCCTCCGCTCTCAGCCCGGGGCGGGGGCCTCTCAGGCCGGAGAGACCGGGACCCTTCAGCCGAGGGAGGCCGAGACCAGGGTCCTGGCCTCCTGCTGGACCTCGGCCAGGTGGTCCGGGCCCTTGAAGGACTCGGCGTAGATCTTGTAGACGTCCTCCGTACCGGAGGGCCGGGCGGCGAACCAGGCATTGGCGGTGCAGACCTTGACGCCGCCGAGGGCGGCGCCGTTGCCGGGCGCGGCGGTGAGCACCTGGGTGATCGGCTCGCCCGCCAGGGCGCCGGCGGTGACCTGCTCGGCGGAGAGCCTGGACAGCACCGCCTTCTCCTCCCGGGTCGCGGGGGCGTCGACGCGGGCGTAGGCGGGGTCGCCGAACCGCGCCACCAGGTCGGCGTAGTGCTCGCTGGGCGAGCGGCCGGTGGTCGAGATGATCTCCGAGGCGAGCAGCGCCAGGATCAGGCCGTCCTTGTCGGTGGTCCACACCGAGCCGTCGCGGCGCAGGAAGGACGCGCCCGCGCTCTCCTCCCCGCCGAAGCCGAGCGAGCCGTCGAGCAGGCCCGGCACGAACCACTTGAACCCGACGGGCACCTCGACCAGCGGCCTGCCCAGGTCGGCGGCGACGCGGTCGATCATGCCGCTGCTCACCAGGGTCTTGCCGACGCCGGCGCCGCGGGCCAGTCCGGCCGGTGGGAGTACAGGTAGGAGATGGCCACGGCCAGGTAGTGGTTGGGGTTCATCAAGCCCCCGTCGGGGGTCACGATCCCGTGCCGGTCGGAGTCGGCGTCGTTGCCGGTGGAGACGTCGAAGGCGTCGCGGTTGGCGATCAGCGAGGCCATGGCGTACGGGGAGGAGCAGTCCATGCGGATCTTCCCGTCCCAGTCGAGCGTCATGAAGCGCCAGGTGGGGTCGGTCAGCGGGTTGACCACGGTCAGGTCCAGCCGGTGCCGCTCGGCGATCTCACCCCAGTAGGCCACGCTCGCCCCGCCCAGCGGGTCGGCACCGATGCGCACCCCCGCCGCGCGGATCGCGTCCAGGTCCACCACCGAGGGCAGGTCGTCGACGTACGAGCCGAGGAAGTCGTACCGGACGGTGGTCTCGGCGGCCAGCGCCCGGGTGTGGGAGACGCGCCTGATCTCCTTCAGCCCGTCGGCGATCAGGGCGTTCGCCCGGTCCTGGATCCAGGAGGTGGCGTCGGTGTCGGCCGGTCCGCCGTGCGGCGGGTTGTACTTGAAACCGCCGTCGCCCGGGGGGTTGTGCGAGGGGGTCACGACCACGCCGTCGGCCAGGCCGGTCGTCCGCCCCCGGTTGTGGGAGAGGATGGCGTGCGAGACGGCGGGCGTCGGGGTGTAGCCGTCGCGGTCGTCGATCATGACCGTCACTCCGTTGGCCGCGAACACCTCCAGCGCCGAGACCCGGGCGGGCTCGGACAGGGCGTGCGTGTCGGCCCCGAGGAAGAGCGGGCCGTCCACGCCCCGCGCCGCCCGGTACTCCACGATGGCCTGGCTGGTGGCCAGGATGTGGTCCTCGTTGAACGCGGCGTTCAGCGCCGAGCCGCGGTGCCCCGACGTGCCGAACGCCACCCGCTGGCCGGCCTCTCCGGGGTCGGGGCGCAGCGCGTAGTAGGAGGTCACCAGCCGGGCCACGTCCACCAGGTCGGACGGCCGGGCGGGCCGCCCGGCGCGTTCATGCGTCATCGAAGTCTCCTCAATATCGTCACCGACAACGCTACATACCCGTCATTTGCGGGTTTCGACGGACGCGCCGTCACCTCCGCGCGGATCTTCTCCGCCGCGCGACCCTGCGGGTACGGCTGGTCCCGGTACGGTCCCCGCCCGGCTGGGCGGGTCCCGGCCGGCGCGCCGTTGCCTATCAGTCGGCCGCAGTGGCCCGGAACAGTCGGATGACTCCGGTGATGTTGTCCTGGCCGTGCCCTCGGTCAATCGTCTGCCGGTAGGTGTCGGCGGCGGCGCGGGTCAGGGGAACGGCGGCGTGACGCAAGGCGGCATCCGCGGTGGCGTATCGCAGATCCTTGGCCACCAATTCGATGGGGAAGGCCGCGGGGAAGGTGCGGCCGAGCATGGCGGTGGCGGCGGTGGCGATGGCCGAGCTCGCCACCGGCGTGGCGGCGAGTACCTCGATGGCGTGGGCCGCATCCAGGTCGGTGTCGTGCAGTGTGCCGAGAAGCTCGGCGACGGTGGCAACCTGGACGGCGAACAGGGAGTTGACGAGCAGCTTCATCCGCGAGCCGGTCCCGGCCGGTCCCATGTGGTGCACAGCGCCGCCGATCTGTCGCAGCACCGGCTCGACCCGGTGCGCGACCGCCGACTGCCCGCCGACGAGGAAGATCAGGGCGCGACGTCGGCCTGGGGGCGTGAGCCCAGCACCGGAGCGTCGAGGAAGTCCACACCGCGCTGGGTGCACCGGCCGGCGAGCTCGGCAGCGAAGGCCGGGGTCACGGTGGAACAGTCGACCGCGACCGTGCCCGGCGCCATCGCTGCCAGCGCGCCGATGTCCGGGTCCAGCCAGACGCTGCGACCGGCGTCGTCATCGCGCAGCATGCTGATCACGAGGTCACGCTGCTGCGCGGCTGCCGCCGGCGTCGACACCGCGGTGGCGCCCGCCTCGGCCAGGGGCCGGGTCGCCTCGGCCGTGCGGTTCCACACGGTGACGTCGTGTTCGCCCGTGGCGAGCAGTCGGCGGGCCATCCGCGAGCCCATCGCGCCGAGTCCCAGGACGGCGATCTTCATCGTGCTCCTTCGTAGGTCATGCGGTGGTGGCGGTGCGTAACGATGTTCAGGAGCCCATGGCGGCGAACGCCGCAGTGAAGGCCCGTGGGTCGCTGTTCCATAGATCGCCCATGCGCGCGGACGTCGGGTCCGGGTAGATGTCCTGGTCTCCGGCGGTGATGCCGTCGAGAATCGCGTCGGCGACGGCCCGCGGCGCCGCTTTGGGCGCGTCCACACCGGCCAGCATGTCGGTGTCGATACCGCCGGGGTAGACGCCGTGCACGCCGACCCCGGCTCGGGTCAGTGCCGGTCGCAGGGCGAGGGTGAGCGAGTGCGCTGCGGCCTTGGACGCCGAGTAGCCCGCCATCGGCGGTGCCGGCGCGTACGCCAGCAGGGTGAGCACGTTGACCAGCGTGCCCTTGTTCTCGACCAGTACCGGGGTGAATGCCCGGATCATGTCGTAGAGGCCGGTGAAGTTGACGGCGAACTCCCGAGCCAGCCCGTCGGGGTCGGCTTCCAGGGCCGCAGCGAACGCCGCCGCACCGGCGTTGTTGATCAGCAGGTCGGTGTCGGTGGCGATGGTGGCGAGCCGCGCGATGGCGGCCCGGTCGGTGACGTCGAGGGCGACGGGCGTGATCCGCTCATCGGTGCGGATCGTCCGCGGGTCGCGGGCACCCGCGTAGATGCGCGCGGCGCCGCGCTCCAGCAGGACGTCGACGAGGGCGCGGCCTAGACCGCGATTTGCTCCGGTGACGACGGCGGTGCTTCCGGTGATCTCCATATGGACCATCCTGCTGCTCACCGGTGAGGTGATGAATGCCTGTGCTACTCGCTTGTTTGTCCGTCAGTCTCATTCCACCCGCTGATGCGCCCTCGACGGCCCTACGCTGTGCAGATGGACGTTCTTGGTGACGTGCTGGCGCTGGCACGGGTCGACGCGAGCCTCATGGCGACCTTTGACGCGCGAGCTCCCTGGGCCATCGAACTGCCGGCCCGCCATGGTGCCACGTTCCACGCCGTGGTGGCAGGCACCTGCTGGTTCACTGCTGATGGTGCGCCTCCACGCCAACTGGCCTCGGGCGACCTCGTGCTGCTGCCCGCCGGGGCGCGCCACCAGCTGGCCACCGACCCGGGCTTGCCGACGCGCCGTTTCGACGAGGACCTCAAGCGCAGCCTCATCCGACCCGACGGTGAGCTGGTGCTCGACGGGCCGGGCGCACGGACCCGGATCCTGTGCGCGGGCTACCACTACGCGACCGACGCCGCCCATCCCGTGCTGGGGCTACTGCCGCCGGTGCTGCACGTGGCCACCGCCCAGCCGGAAAACGGGCCGTGGCTGCGCTCGGTCCTGGACATGCTGGCCCACGAGACCCGCAGCCGCGCCGCCACCGGCTCGGGCACCGCCGCGCTACGCCTGCTCGACCTGCTGCTGATCCACGTCGTGCGAGTCTGGCTGGACACCGAAGGCGACACCATGGACGCATCGTGGCTGCGGGGTCTGCGCGACCCGCTCACCGCACGGGTCTTGGCCGTGCTACACGAGCGACCCGGCCACGACTGGACCCTGGACACCCTCGCCGCAACGGTCAACGTCTCCCGCGCCACCCTCGCCCGACGGTTCACCCGCCACGTCGGCGAACCCCCACTGACCTACCTCACCCGCTGGCGCCTCGACGTGGCCGCCCGCAAGCTACGCGACACCACCCTGCCGGTCGCCGCCATAGCGCACGAGGTCGGCTACACCTCCGAATTCGCCTTCAACCGCGCATTCACCCGCACCCACGGCCAACCCCCCGGCCGCTACCGCCGACACACCATCGCGAACAGGTAACCGCCAGACGACGATGGCCGACCGAACCGCTTGTCAACGGCCAAGTGCGTGTGGCTCTGGCGCAGTACCCGCGCGGCCCCCGGGAGCGTGACCGCCGCTCCCGGGGGCAGGGGTCCGGCCGGGATGACCGGGCGGCCGGGGAGCCGGTGCCGGGCCGAGGGCGGAGGGACGGGAATGGCCGAGCTGCTGGCGATCTGCAACAGGAGGGCGGGCAGCGCGGACGAGGGCGCGCTGGAGGCGGCCCTCGGCACGCTGCGCGAGGGGGCCGACGTGGTGGAGGCCGCGGGCGACGGACTGGACGAGGCGCTCGGCGCCCACCCCGGCCGGGACGTGGTCGTGCTCGGCGGGGACGGCTCGCTGCACGCGGCGGTCGCCGCCCTGCACCGCAGGGATGAACTCGGCGCCCGCACCGTGGGCCTCGTCCCGCTGGGTACCGGCAACGACTTCGCCGCGCGCTCGGGCTCCCTCCGACCCGGGCCGCGGCCCGCGTGGTGCTCGCCGGGCACCGCCGTCCGATGGACCTGCTGGTGGACGACGACGGAGGGATCGTCGTCAACGCCGCCCACCTCGGCGCGGGAGCGGAGGCCTCGGAGCGGGCGGCGCCGCTCAAGCCGGTGCTCGGGAAGCTGGCCTACCCCCTCGGCGGGCTGCTCGCGGGCGTGCGGAGCCGGGGGTGGCGGCTGCGGGTGACGGTGGACGGGCGGCCGCTCGCGCACGGGCGCCGGGTCCTGATGGTCGCCGTCGGCAACGGCGTCACGATCGGCGGCGGCACGCCCCTCACCCCTCGCGCCCGGCCCGACGACGGGAAGGTGGACGTGGTGGTCGCCGCGACGACCGGCCCGCTGGCCAGGCTCGCCTACGCCCTGCGCCTGCGCCGGGGGACCCATCTCGGCCTGCGCGACGTGGTCACGGACCGGGGCGGGGAGGTGGCCGTGTCAGGCGGTCCCGTCCCGCTGAACGCCGACGGCGAGCTGACCGGCCCCGTCACCGGCCGCCGCTGGACGGTCCTGCCCGCGGCCTGGCGGATCTACGCCGCAGACGCGTCGCCCGCGTGACCGGTGCCGGGCCTCCGCGGAGGCGCCCCTACTCCTTCTCCCCGGTCTCCTGCCCGGCGGGCCGCTCCGCCGAGGCCTCCTCCAGCCGGGAGCGGAGCCGCGTACGGATCTCGTCGGGAGTGTAGGCACGGCGGCGCCGTTCCGCGCGGGCGACCACCGCTCCGGTCGCCGCGACGCCCGCGATCCCTGCCAGCCCGAGTATCTTCCACCAGCGCATGTCCTTAGAGTATGGGAATGTCCGCTACGAGCATCAGCCTCGACGAGGCACTGGACCTGACACGAACCGGCGACGTGTGGCTGTTCCGTGGGCGCTCGGTGCCGGACCGGGCCATCCAGACCGTGACCAACAGCCCGGTCAACCACGTCGGGATGTCCGTCGTCATCGACGACATGCCGCCGCTGATGTGGCACGCCGAGCTCGGCAGGTCGCTGCCCGACATGTGGTCGGGCACCCACCAGCGCGGGGTGCAGCTGCACGACCTGCGCGAGGCCGTGCAGGTCTGGGCCACCCGGTACGGCCAGCGCGGCTGGCTGCGCCAGCTCCAGCCGGAGCCGACCGCCGAGATGGAGGAGGCCGTCCTGCGCACGATCGCCCGCCTGGACGGCACCCCGTTCCCCTCCACGGCCCGGCTCGCCGGGCGGTGGGCCCGCGGGCGGCTGCCCAGGGTCTTCAAACGCGGCGGTGAGCAGAGCGCGCTGGAGAGCGCCTACTGCGCCGAGGTCGTGGCCGTCACCTACGAGGCGATGGGCCTGCTGCCCGGTGGGCGCCGCCCGAACTGGTACGACCCGGGCCGGTTCTGGAGCGGGGACGACCTGGAGCTGAGCGGCGGCTTCCACCTCGGCGGGGAGATCACCGTCAAGATCGGCTGATTCCGCCGCGCGCGGCGGCCCTCCGCGCCGGCCCCGCCGCGTGCGCCGACTCCTCCGCCGCCGGCGGACACGGCCG
>NZ_CDRNDK010000171.1:0-12307 GCF_977012225.1 Planomonospora algeriensis
CCGCCGCCGCGTCCCGGCCGGGCCTCCGTCCGTTCGGGCGGGGCCGCGCCGCGTCCCCGGTCTTCGTACGGCAGTGCGATCCCGGCGCTCCCGGACGTTCCCGTCCGCGAGCGCCCTCCGCGGGCCCGGCGCCCGCGTGAACCCCTGAGGACCCGCCCTTCCCCGATCCGGGGAGGGCGGGATCGCGGGTGCCTTCTGTGCCGACTCCGCGCCGTTCAGAAGGGCCCCTCCGTGTTCGATCTCGTGTTCGATCCCGTCCTCGGCCTGACCGCCGACCTCATCACCGCGCTCGCCGGTCCGCTGGACTCCACCGCGCTGGCGATCGTCCTGTTCACCGTCGCCGTCCGGCTCCTGCTGCTCCCGCTCAGCGTCATGCAGGCCAGGGGCGAGCGCGTGCGCAGGCGGCTCGCACCGCGGATCAGAAAGCTGAAGGACCGTCACGGCCGCGACCCCGAGCGGCTCCGGCGGGAACTGGCCGCCCTCTACGCCGAGGAGAACGCCTCGCCCCTGGCGGGTTGCCTGCCGGGTCTGGCCCAGTTGCCGTTCTTCACGGTCATGTACCAGGTCTTCGTCTCGTCGACCATCGCCGGGCAGGCGAACGCGCTGCTCACCCACGGGTTGCTCGGCGTGCCGCTGGGGCAGCAGTTCGCGGGTACGGTGGCCGGGTTCGGCCTGCTCAGCGGCCCGACCCTGGTGTTCGCCGGGCTCTTCCTGCTCCTGCTGGCCGTGGCGGCGATCACGTCGCGGCGGATCCGGCGCACGATGGCCGAAGGGGACCAGGAGGTCCAGCCGGAGGCCCTGCGCAGGCTGATGCCGCTGCTCCCGTTCGGAACGCTGCTGGCGGCGGCCGTACTGCCGCTCGCGGCGGGGGTCTACCTGCTCGTCACGACGGCCTGGACGGCGGGGGAGAGGGCGGTGCTGCACCGGGCCTCCCCCTCCCCCGCCTGATTCAGATGCACTCCCGGATGGCGGGTGAGGGAACGGAGGCATGACCGTTGCTCACCGTGTCGACGGTCGCGACGACCGCCCACACGGTGGTGACGTCCCCTTCGTGCTTGACCCCCCAGTTCTCGGCCAGATATTCGACGATGCCGAGCCCCCGGCCCCCCAGCGAGGAGAGCGCGGCTCTCCCCGCGCGGGGCTCGGTGGCCGAGCCTCCGTCACTCACAGCTACCTCGACATATCCGTCAGTGCACTGCCATGCCACTTTGATCTGCCCGGACGGCAGGGGGTGCGCATGCCGGAGCGCGTTACTCAGCAGCTCGCTCACCACCAGCACGGCGTCATCTATCACGGTCTCGTAGACGCCCCATTCCTGCAGGTCAGAGCTGAGGTACTGACGTGCGACGGCGACGCTGGACGGTGCATACGGCAACAAGACGACGCTCGACGGACCCACCTCCCCCTATCCCTGTTCCCCCCTGAGGAGCACACCCCAGTACGACCGAAATGCCCCGTTAGATAGTCATAGAAACCGCAGACCGGTTACAGCTTGTGCACGCTCGACAATAGATCGGCACTTCCATTGCCGCCTCGTTACCACCCCGGCGTGTCCCGGCCGGTAACGGGAGCCGGGCGTGTCGGAGCCCACCGCGCCGGACCCGGCCCGGTGAACCGTCCGATACGCTGCCGTCACCACGCGCCTGGACGGGAGAGGGTGGGACATGTCATCCGGGTCATCCGGGTCATCCGGCGATCTCGACGCACTGCTGCGGGTGACCTCGCCCACCTACGTCGGAGACCGGCATCCCGACGTCGCGTTCGGCGTCCACGACGGCCCGGTGGGGCGGCTGATCATCGCCGTGTCCGGGCGGGGGGTGGCGGCCTGCAGCTACGAGGACGAGAACGTCGTCTTCGAGCGCGTCGCCCGGGGCGTCAGCTCGTTCATCGGGCCCGACCCCCGGCGGCTCGATCCCGTCCGCCGGGAGCTGGACGCCTACTTCTCCGGCCGGCTGCGCGCCTTCACCACCACGGTCGACCTCCAGCTCGCCACGCCGTTCGCCAGGACCGTGCTGCAGATGATGCTCGCGGTGCCGTACGGGACGGTGACCACCTACCGGGAGATCGCCGAGCGGATCGGCCGGCCGCGGGCGCTGCGCGCGGTCGGCAACGCGCTCGGCGCCAACCCGGTGTGCGTGATCGTGCCCTGCCACCGGGTGGTCGAGGGCGAGGGCGTGCTCGGCGGCTACGCCGGCGGCACGAAGGCCAAGGAGCGGCTGCTCCGCATCGAGGGACGCAACCGCCCCCGGTAGCGCTCCGGGAGGCCGGTGCGGCCTCGGCGGACCGTCAGCGGCGGTTCCCCAGCCGGTGGCGGAAGCCGCCGACGCCCAGGGTGATCAGGCCCGCGACGAGGAACGCGCCGACGGCCGCGCTCATCCACGGCTGCGGGACCAGCCCGACCGCGTCCCGCGCGCCCGTCCAGAAGGCCGTCCACCAGGCCAGCTCCGGCGCCGTCGGCAGTGCGGCCAGCATCCACCAGGCCGCGAAGCCGAGCACCCACGGCAGGACCATGAGCCAGCGCGAGGGCGCGCTCTCCGAGGTGTCCCAGCGGCTCCCGCCGCCGAGCAGGAAGTAGTCCACCGCCAGGACGGCGAACATCGGCACGAAGACCGCGCCGATCAGGCCCAGGAAGGCGGTGTAGGTGTCGGCGCTGACGAAGATCGCGAGCAGGGTGACCAGGACGCCGGTGCCGACCGAGATGATCCGGCGGTCCAGCCGGGGCAGCAGGTTCTGCAGGGACATCGCGGTGGAGTAGACGTTCACGAACGACTGGTCGGTCTCGCGCAGCACCAGGATGCCGAAGAACAGCCAGCCGAGCGAGGCCGCCACGAACGGGTCCCACACCTTGTCCGGGTCGTTGCCCACCAGCGCCAGCGCGGCGATGCCCAGGGTCAGGCAGGCCACCTGGGCGACGGTGTAGCCGCCGACCACTCCGGTGAAGGCGGCCCGGCCGGAGCGGGAGAAGCGGGCGAAGTCCGCTGCGACCGGGACCCACGAGACCGACAGCGCGATCACGTAGTCGACGGAGGGGGCGAACGCCTCCCAGGTGCCCGCGCCGATCGCCGGATCCCGGCTGAAGAGCGCGTAGGCGAACCAGACCATCGAGACGATCACACCGGCGGTGACGAAGCGGCGGAGCAGGCGGACCGCGCCCAGCGGCCGGATGGTCAGCGCGGTGGTGATCACTCCACCGAGCACCACCCAGACCGCGTAGGGCACCTCGGCCCCGAAGGAGCCGGCGATGGCCTGGGCGCCCTGGGCGATGACCCAGAGCTCGAACGCTCCCCAGCCGAGCATCTGGACGATGTTGAGGACGGTCGGCACGTACGACAGCCGTGCGCCGAACAGACCCCGCAGCAGCACCATGGCCGGGGCGCCGGTCTGCTGGCCCGGGATGGCGGCCAGCGCCACCATCGCGGTGCCGATGAGGCTGCCGGCGACCGCGGCCGTCACGGCCGCCAGGAAGCTCAGCGGCCGGTCGCCCAGCGGGTCGATCAGCGCGATCGCGCCGGAGAACCCGAGCAGGCTGACGCCCAGATTGGCCCAGAGCGCGCCCTGGTCGAGCACGCCGAGGGCCTTGGGCGGAGCCTCGTCGAGGGTGAGGGGGGCTTCCGCATGCTTGGCGTCGGCCCCGGGGTTGGCGACGTCGGACGTCATCACGCGCTCCCTACGCCGGCATTACCCGGACAGGTTCATGCGGTCGGCGGCGCGCGGGAGGGCCTTCTCCGGCCCTCCGCGTGGTTCCGCCCTCTCAGCCCGGCTCCGCCCGAGCTCCCGCGGTAGATATTCCGTCCCGGATTATGCCATCCGTACCGTTCGACACAAGGGGCCGGGGTCCGACGGCCCGGCCCCGCCCGATCCCGCCCCTTCAGGCCACGAACGGGTCCCGGCCGGTCTCGCTCACCATCGGGCGGCCCGCGAAGGCCCAGGACTGCATGCCGCCCCCGACGTTGACCGCGTCCCGGCCCACGTGGTTGAGCCAGGCCGCGGCGTGCGCGGAACGCCCGCCCACCCGGCAGACCACGTAGACGGGGACGTCACCGGGGACCTCCTCCACCCGCGCCTGCAACTCCCCCAGCGGGATGTGCACGGCCGCGGGCGCGTGCCCCGCCCGCCACTCGTCGTCCTCGCGCACGTCCAGCAGGAACGCCTCATCGGGTACGGCCTGCACTTCGACCTCGGGAACACTCATGGCCCCCATGATGCCCCCTCGGCGGACCACCCCGCCCCGGCCCTCGGCCGGAACCCCCACCGCAGGTCAGGGCACGTCCCAGAAGGCGAGCTCGTGGGCCATCCCCTCGGTGAAGAGCTCCCTGGCCCGCCGCGGGTCGGGCGCCGCCTCGTCGATCATCACCGCGATGCGCCCGGTCAGCTCCGCGAAGCCGGGGTGGGCGTAGGTGTCGACCCAGGCGCGGTAGCGCGGCTCGGCGGGCGGGTTCTCCGCGAGGACGCGGCCCAGCGTCGAGTAGCCCCACATGCAGGGGTAGAGCGCCGCCAGCCCTTCGGCGTAGGAGGCGGCCGAGTCGAGCAGGAACGCGGTGTAGGCCGCGCACGCCGGCCCCTTGCGCGCCCCCGGCAGGTCGGCCCCGAACTCCGCGGACAGGGAGCGGTGCAGGTCCAGCTCCTCGTGGAAGGTGGCGTGGGCCAGGTCCACCAGGTCGCCGAGGTGCCCGTCGGGCGCCTGCCAGGCCAGCCGGGAGAACACCCGGACGTAGTCCAGCAGGAAGAGGTAGTCCTGCTCCAGCCACGACCGGAACACCGGCTCGGCCAGGTCGCCCCGGGCGATCCCGGCCACCGTCGGATGGGCCAGCTGCGCGTCGAGCAGGGGGCGGCCGATGACGTGGAGTTCCTCAGAGATGCTCATAGGCCGGGGATTGTCGCAGAACCCGCCGCCCCCGCCGTACCGGGGTACGGCGGGGCACGCCGACGGGCCGAGGCGCGACCGGGACGACCGGCCGGGACCGGAACGACCAGCCGCCGGGACCGGAGCACGGTGTCCCTGCCGGGCGCGGTGTGCGGCTCTCCGGACACGTCCAGCCGGGTCAGGTCAGCGCGGCGGCGCCGAAGGAGACGCTGAAGCGCCTGCACCAGATGGTGACGGTCCTCAGGTCGTCCAGGTCGGCCCCGGCGGGGACGGCGTAGTTGGCGTCACCCTTGTTGCCCTTGAGCTCGCCCAGTTCCAGGTGCTCGCCGTCATCGAGGTTGAACCAGCCCGCCCGCCCCTCCTTGACCGGCTGGTCGCTCAACCAGACCCGCAGGTCCGGCCCGTCGGAGGTGTCCAGGTCCTCGATCCGCAGCACCCGGCTGCCGTCGGCCAGTTCCAGGAGCTCGGCGGTGCCCGACGTGTCGTGCTCGTGGGAGACGAAGGTGCCGGTCGCCAGGGTCTTCGGCGCGGAGGCGGGCGTCGCCGAGGGCGCGTCCGGGGCGGCCGGAGCCACGGTGCCCGCACCCGGCGCGGGGGAGGCCGGTGCGGCGGCCGCGACCGGCGGCGGCTCGTTCACCTCGACGGTGGTGAACAGCCGCCACGGCTGGAACAGGTACAGGGCCACGGCGAGCCCGGCGGCGCCGAGCGCCAGGACCGCCCAGGCGATGGGGTGGCGGAGCAGTCTCTTCATCCTCACGGGGCCCTCCCGGCGTGCTGTCGGCTTCGCCCCGAAGGTACGCCCGCGATCCCGGCCCGGCCGTTACGTGGTGCTTACGGTTCGGCGTCCGCCGGAGCCGGCGGAGCCGCCGGGGCGCTACTTGCCGAGCACGTCCTTGGGGACCGGCTTGTCCTCGGCCAGGGCCTTGAACATGCGCAGGGCCTTCTCCCGGTCCCACTTGACGACCGACTGGCCGCCGATGGTGGGCAGGGAGCCGATCGGCACGACCGTGGTGACCGGGTTGTCCCCCATCGCCAGGGCGAGGGAGAGCAGGTCGAACGAGCCGGTCTCCGTCCCGACGGCCACCGAGTCGGTGGCGCTGAACGCCAGCGGGACGGAGGTGAAGGGGTTGAGCAGGACGCCCGGGCTGGCGGCCTTCTTCACCACGGCGGAGAAGAACTGGCGCTGGCGCTGGGTCCGGTCGAAGTCGGGGATCGCCCCGGTCGCGCGGGTGCGGACGTAGCCGAGGGCCGTGCCGCCGTCGAGCGTCTGCACGCCCTTCTTCAGGTTGATCCCGGCCTTGGGGTCCTTGATGTTCTGCTTGACGTCGATCTCGACGCCGCCGATGGCGTCCACGATGCCCACGAAGCCGCCGAAGCCGATCTCCATATAGTTGTCGATCCGCAGTCCGCTGACCTGCTCCACCGTCTTGGCCAGCAGCTTGGGCCCGCCGTCGGAGTAGGCGTAGGCCGCGTTGAGCTTGTCGCTGCCGTGGCCTTCGATGGGGACGTAGGAGTCGCGCGGCAGGCTGACCAGGGTCGGGCGGCCGTCGCCGTCGGGGATGTGCAGCAGCATCATCGTGTCGGTGCGGCGGCCCACGGAACTGCCGGTGGCGAGCTTGCGGCGCTGGGCCTTGGTCAGGCCCTCCCGGCTGTCGGAGCCGACCAGCAGCCAGTTCGTGCCCGGGGTGTCGGCGGGCCGCCCCTCGTAGTCGCCGAGCGCCTCGATCCGCTTCAGCCGCGAGTCGATCGTGAAGTATCCGCCGACGGCGAGCACCAGCAGCAGGACGACCAGGCCCGCCAGGATCCGCAGGAACCACCGGCCCGGCCGCCCGCCGCCTTTCGATCCCCCGCCGCCTTTCGATCCCCCGCCGCCTTTCGGCCGCAGGCTCACGTTCGGCATGCGGAAACCGCCCTTCCCACCGGAGGAGGGGGCTCCGGGCGGGGCTCCGGGAGGGGTTCCGGGCGGGCTCCCCACGGAGCCCGCGGGCCCGGCGGGGGACCCGGACGAGCCCGGGAGCGGCCGGACGGGGGTGCCGCCCTGCCGTGCCTTGCCGTACACCCGGGAGACCGCCCGGGGTGTGGTCTCGTCCCGCGCCACGGGTGTGGGCACGGGCGACCGCAGCGCACGGGTGCGGTCGTCGTCTTCCTGCCAGTCACCCACGTCGAATCTCCGCCACTTCTCGAAGCCGCTTCCAGCCCTGCGTTTCCAACCGGCGGCGGGAACGAGGGAATCGTCACCATCGACGCTACTTCGTGGCTCTCACCCGCGTAGAGACGTCGTCAAGGTTTCCCTGTGGAAAAGTACTCAGAAGGGTACTGGACGGTCGAGAACCTGATCGTCGGCCCATCCGGAAACATCGATCACCATCCCGATCGTTACCGTAGAGGACGACAACCACTCGAAGGATGATCGTGTCCACTCCGGACTCGTGGAGTACCTGCCCGTGCGCGTGCACGGGACCCACTGACCTGATCGGGAGAGCCGCCCGGTGACCACGGCTCTAGGCCTGCTGGCCGTACTGCTCCTCACCGCCGCCACCGGCTACTTCGTCGCCCAGGAGTTCGCCTTCGTCGCCGCCGACCGCGGTGTGCTGCGCGAACAGGCCGACGCCGGTGACGCCGCCGCCCGTCGCGCGCTGGAGGTGACGGGGCGCCTGTCCTTCATGCTCTCGGGCGCCCAGCTCGGCATCACCGTCACGGCCCTGCTGGTCGGATTCATCGCCGAACCCGCCATCGCCACCGTGATCCGCCCCGGTCTGGAGGCCGTCGGGCTGCCCGCGGGCGCGGTGCCCGGCGTGGCGATCGCGCTGGCCGTCGCGGTGGCGACCATCGTCCAGATGGTCCTCGGCGAGCTCGCCCCCAAGAACCTCGGCATCGCCCGGCCCGAGCCGGTGGCCAAGTTCCTGGCCCGCTCGACCCTGGTCTACCTCAAGGTCGCCGGGCCGGTCATCCGGCTGTTCGACTCCGCCGCCACCGGCCTGCTGCGCAGGGTCGGCGTGGAACCGGTCGAGGAGGTCGAGCACGGCGCGAGCCCCGAGGAGCTGTCCCGGATCATCGCCGAGTCGGGCGCGACCGGCGACCTGCCGCCGCGCCTGTCCGAGCTGCTGGAGCGCGCGCTGGAGTTCGGCGACCGCACGGCCGAGGACGTCATGGTCCCGCGCCCCCGCGTGGTGCTGCTCCGCGACGACCGCCCGATCTCCGACCTGATCGACGCGGTCCGCGAGCACGGCCACTCCCGCTACCCGGTGCTCTGCCGGCGCACCGGTGAGTACGCCGAGGACATCGTCGGCGTCACCGGCGTGCGCGAGCTGCTCCGCTCGGACCTGACCGGCGACGAGCCGCTGGAGCTGATCACCCGCCCGGCCCTGCTGGTCCCCGACTCCCTGCCGCTCCCGGCCGTGCTGGAGCGCATGCGCGCCGCCGGCGACGACCTCGCCTGCGTCATCGACGAGTACGGCGGGCTGGCCGGCGTGGTCACCGTCGAGGACCTCGCCGAGGAGCTCGTCGGCGAGCTGGTCGACGAGAACGACCCCGAGCCCGCCGGCGTGGTGGCGGGCGGCGACGGCACCTGGGACGTGCCCGGCACGCTCCGCCTCGACGAGGTCGAGCGGGCGACCGGCCTGTCCCTCCCCGAGAGCGACGGCTACGACACCATCGCCGGACTGGTCCTGTCCGTGCTCGGCCGGATGGCGGAGCCCGGCGACGCGGTGCCCGTCACCCTGACCATGGAGGGCGACCCGCTGGAGGCCGACGGCCCGGACGAGGCCGAGGCGGTCCTGACCGTCCTCTCGGTGCACCGCAGGGTCCCCGAGTGGGTACGGCTCGCCCCGGCCGGCTCCGCCGCTACCGCCCTGTCCGGTCCCGCCCCTGCCGGGGCGGAGACGGCCGGGACGGAGACGACCAGGACGGAGACGGCCGGGCGCACGGCGGGGCGGGGGGCACCCGGACGGGTGGCCCTCGCGGAGGACTCCACCGGGGACTCCCCCGAGAGCTCCCGCCGGGACTCCCACGAGGACTCCGGCCGAAGGTCCGGTGAGACGCCCGGTGGGGCGTCCGGTGAGACGCCCGGCGAGACGTCCGGCGAGACGTCCGGCGAGCGGTCCATGGCGCGGAGCGGGCGGGTGAGCGGCCGATGAGCACCACCGGAGCGCTGCTGCTCGGCGTCGCCCTGCTGATCGGGAACGCCTTCTTCGTCGCCGCCGAGTTCGCGGTCATCTCGGCCCGCAGGCACCGGCTGGAGGAGCTCGCGGGCAAGGGCGGCCGGTTGACCCGGATCGCCGCCCGCGCCGCCGTACGCGGTGGCAGGGAGCTCTCCCTGATGCTGGCCGGCGCCCAGCTCGGCATCACCCTGTGCTCGCTCGGCCTCGGCATGGTGACCGAGCCGGCCATCGAGCACCTCCTGGAGCCGGTCTTCGGCGCGATCGGGGTCCCCGAGTCGTTCCGGGTCCCCATCTCGCTGGTGATCGCGCTGGCCCTGGTGACCTTCCTGCACATGGTGGTCGGCGAGATGGCGCCCAAGTCGTGGGCGCTGACCCACCCGGAGATCGCGGCGATGGGCCTGGCCCTGCCGTTCCGCGGCTTCACCCGGGTGGTCCGGCCGGTGCTGGCCTCCCTCAACGGCCTCACCAACGCCGCGCTGCGGCTGTTCGGCGTGCACGCCAGGGACGAGCTGGCCACCACCAGGACCCCGGTCCAGCTGGCCATGCTGGTCGGCGAGTCGGGCCGGATGGGGCTGCTGGACCGCGACGAGCACGACCTGCTGACCCGGGCCCTGCGGGTCCACCAGCAGCCGATCGAGCGGCTGATGCTGCCCATCGCCGAGGCCGTCCGCGTCGCCCCCGACGCCACCACCGCCGAGGTACGGCGGACCGCCGCCGACAGCGGCCACCTGCGCCTGCTGGTGGGCTCCGCCGACGCCGGTGACGCCGGTGACGTCCTGGGGGTCCTGCACGTCAGGGACGTCCTGATCCGTCCGGAGGCCAGCCCCGCCGAGCTGGCCCGCCCCATCCCGCGGCTGGAGAGGGCCACGACCGTCTCGGAGGCCGTCGCCTCCTTGCAGGAGGCCCACGCGCACGTGGGTCTCGTCAGCGACGCGGGCGAGGTGGTCGGCATGGTCAGCCTCACCGACCTGCTCGGCGAGCTGCTGGACGTCCGGGTGCCGGTCGCGCACTGAGCCACTGAGCCCCGGAGTCACGAAGCCACTGAGCCCCGGAGTCACGAAGCCACGGCCGGACGCATGGACCGGATTTACGGACGGGCCGGAGAAGTCACCTTCTCCGGCCCGTTTTTCTCTGTCAGCGTAAAACCGCAGCCCGGAAAACCCCTGCAAGTCGTCCGAAAGTCACCGACAAGCGACCACGACTACAAAGGACCCTGGACACCGTCCGACACGGGCCCAGAGCCCTCTTCTCCGCCCCCAGCCGACCGGACCCGACCATCCCCAGGAGACCCCCACGCCAGCCTCTCCGGACCCGCCCCGGGACATGAAAGGCTCCTCGGTCCAGCCCCGGAGGACCGAGAGACCCTCACCTCTCCCGATCCCCTCGAATCGTGAGACCTCACCTCAACGAGAAGCCCGAACCCATGGAGAGAGCGATGGACCCGCACCAGGAGAGGCGCAGCCGGGGGAGTGGGGGCGGAGCCCTCACGTCGGGGGTTCCAGGGGGTCGCCCCCCCCTGAAGGGCACAACGAAAAGGCCCCGGGGGAAGCGGACTTTCGTCCGCGACCAGCCGGGGCCGACTTAGAGTGGGGCGCCGACGAAACCCTCTGATCAGCACCGACAGCGAGGATCCGCCGCCCGGATTTCCGGGCTAACAGAGATCATCTTCCGCGAGCCGGGCATGAGCCGGTGGATTGTTCACCGGACAGCACCCCGGGTTCCGCAGAAGGTAGGCACACGGGCAGCCGAATGCCGCGTGTGCCCTCTGCGGGGACGGGTTTCGTACGGCAAGCCAGGACCGACGCAGGGGTAGGGGAGAGCGTAGGAGGCTGACCTGCGAGAGCATGAGGCGAGCGTGCAGGCACACGCTCGCCAGTCGATCCATGCCCATCCTCCCAGGTCAAACGCCAGTTTAGGAGCCTCGTTTGTCTACGATTCGCGGAACCCGGGATCCCGGTCCGGTGCCCCTGCCTCGTCCACGGGGTCCGGATAGCCCGCGACGACGGTGCCGGGCGGCTACGGGAGCGGGCCGGCCGCTTGGCCCAGGATCTCCGCCGCCGTTTCACGCATGATCACCAGAAGGGACACCGGCTCTTCCGCCTCGGCCAGCCACCGGCACAGCCTGCTCGATCCGCTCCCGGATCTCCTCGGCCCGTTCCCGGGCCGAGGAGATCCGCCGCGCCGGTTCCTCCGGCAACGAACCCATCGCCATCACCGCCTTGCCTCAGAAGGTAAGACGTGGCTTGCTACTCAACCCGCCCGGACCACGAACTTCCAGCTCAGCTGCTCCCTCAGAGCGAGCTACACCCTGCGGGTATCAGGCCTTGATGGCGGTGAACAACAGGGGCGTGTGCACACCCTGGCGGGCTGCGACTTCGGAGAGGAAGCCGGCCAGCCATCCCACTGCGTCCAGTGACCACTCCGCCAGGCTGCCGTGAAAAGCAGCCCGATACTTGGAAGGCCCAGCCCACGCATCATCCTGGACGGCAGGCTCCAGGACGGGCGCGTCCTGTTCTATTCCGGCGGCGGAACTCATCAGGAAGGCGTTCTGCCGTAATTCCTGCATGTACTCCCGCATGTGGGGCGCTGCGGTGATAATGGCTGGATCCTGTCCACTGTCGAGGGTCACCCGGACGTGCGTGCTTCTGCTCGGCGGACCATCGGTCAGCCAGCGAGCGGCCTGTAGAAGCACTCCGAGGGCTTCGATGGAAGAGTGCCGGGCCGGGTCGCCCAGGTTCGGCAGGGGCAGCAGCAGTTGCACGGCCTTGAGGTTCAGCATCCCCATGCGGGCCATCACATCATCGATGCAGTTCAGGAACGCCTGAGTCGGCAGCGGGCGAGCTGGGTGCAGCGGATGGGTGACCTGAACCTGAAACCACGCGATTTGCGGCAGCCACGCACTCGGGTCCTCGGGCTGCCCCGCGTCGTTCATCGCCCAGCTGCCCTGTGGGGCGCATGCATGGGCTGGTGTGAGCCATCCCAACGCCTCCGACCTGGCGTAGAAGAGTCCGTACGCATCGGCGGCTTCCGATGGGTCCCGCCAGGGGTGCGGTTCCAGCTCACCATGCAGCACCGCCAGCATGGGGCCCTCGAGTGGGAAATGGGCAGGCCCAGTCCATGCGCTCATGTTGTCCTCCTCACCACCTGCAGG
Source organism: Planomonospora algeriensis (assembly GCF_977012225.1). Classification (NCBI taxonomy): domain Bacteria; kingdom Bacillati; phylum Actinomycetota; class Actinomycetes; order Streptosporangiales; family Streptosporangiaceae; genus Planomonospora; species Planomonospora algeriensis. The sequence continues at coordinate 12,176 of NZ_CDRNDK010000171.1, forward strand.
GGAAGGTGTTTTGCTGGCCCTTGTACTTATCCGGCTCTTCGAACTTGATCGGGGTGGGAGCACTCGCCAGGCCGTTGGGGGCTGAGATCGCCTCTTGAGGGAGCCCGCGGCTCTCCTTGATCATTCCTGTTG
>NZ_CDRNDK010000172.1:0-12127 GCF_977012225.1 Planomonospora algeriensis
TCCCCCGCAGCCCCGGCCGCCCCGCCCCGGGGCCGCCTGTCGCGGCTGGCCAAACTCGCCCTGCTGGTACGGCTCCCGCCCGCGCTCGTGCTGGGCACCCGCGACGCCTTCACCCGCCGCACCCCCGCCCTGCTGAGCATCGTCGGCCTGGCCGTGCCGATGATGATGATCACCATCGGCCTCGGCTGCTGGGCCACCCTCGACGACTTCCTGCGCCGCCCCGAGCGGGTCGGCCAGGCCGCCGCCCTCACCGTCCACCCCGGCAGGCTCACCGCCACCGAGGCCGCCCGCATCGCGCGGGCCGACCCGGAGGTGCGCTCCGTCCACCCGGGCAGCGAGGTCGCGGCGCTGGAGCCCAGGCAGACCAGGAGCGTGCTGGTCCGCGCGCTCGGCACGTCCACGGCGCCGTACCCCCTGGTGGTCGCCGAGGGGCGGATGTTCGCCGCGCGGGGCGAGGCCGTCGCCGGGCAGGGCCTGCTCGACCTGCTGGGCGTGCGGATCGGCGACCGGGTCCGGATGACCGTCGGCGGCACGCCGCTGATCGTGCGCATCGTCGGGCGGGTGGTGGAGCCCGACCAGGACGGCGAGGTGCTCTCCACCGGGCTGGACACCCTCGCCGCCAAGGACGCCCTGCCGCCCCAGTTCCACCGGCTGGTGCTGGCCGAGGGGGCCGACGCCGAGGCGGTCCGGGCGCGGCTGCTGGCCGCCTCCGGCGAGGCCCTGGAGGTGCGGCGGACGGTCAACCCGGCCGAGCGGCTCGCGGTCATCCGGGTGGTGATCGTGGCGCTGACCGCCGTGCTCGCGCTGCTGGGCCTGGCCAACCTGCTCACCGCCGGGGCGCTGGGCCTGCGCGACCACGCCTCCGACCTGGCGGTGCTCAAGGCGATGGGCCTCACCCCCCGGCAGGTGGCCGCGACGCTGGTCACCGGGACCGGGCTGCTGGTCGTGCTGGGCGTGGCGGCGGGCACGGCGGCCGGGGCCTCGGTGGTCGGCGGCCTGATCGACCTGCAGGGCCACACCAGCGGCGTCGGCGCGGGCATCGGCCGCACCCCGTCCGCCTCGGTCCTCGCGGTCGCGGCACTGGCGGCGATCGGCGCGGGCCTGCTGGTGACCCTGATCCCGGCCCGCCGGGCGGCCCGCGCCCAGGTCCCGGTCGCCGCCCGGTAGGGGATCGGTCCGTTGACTTCCGCCGTGTCATCCGGGCAGGGCCGAGGGAGCGTTCAGCTCTCGCCGAAGAGGTCTTCCAACATGAGACGGGCGCGATCGGGGACGGGTTCGTCGGGGAAGACGTCTGCGCACAAGGCGAGAACGTCGTCCGCGGAGCCGAGCTCGAGGCGCTCGACGAGAGCACGGATGTCACCGGTGTCCCGCCGGCGGGCGGCCAGGACCTTTAGAGGTCGGCCACGACTCCACGCCGGGCGAGACGGTCGCCGAGGCGCCGAAACGCTTCCTCGATCGCGGTCCGGTCGAGGAGGGGGGGCGTCGCTCACGCGACCTCCAGTTCCTGGGGATGGATGAAGACACCACGGCGGCGGAAGGACGCGGGGGCGTGGACGAAGGCGTCTACGCGGGCCGCAGGGGTGTTGAAGGGAAACCAGAACCGCTCGTTAATAGAGGAAGGCCTCGTGGGAGCCGCCCGGTGAAAGGGATGCGGGCCCCGGGCGGCGCCTCGTGGGAGCCGCCCGGGACCGGGAACGGTCAGCGCCGGCCGATGGAGAACCAGTAGAAGCCGTGGCCCGGAAGGGTCAGCAGGTACGGCAGCTCGCCGATGACGGGGAAGGGCACCCCGCCGCGGGCCTCGACCGGGGTCATGCCCTCGAAGCGCCGCAGGTCCAGCTGGACCGGCTGCGGGTACTTCGACAGGTTGTTGACGCAGAGCATCACGTCGTCGGCGTCCTCGCGCAGGAAGGTCAGCACCGCGGGGTTGTCCGACCACAGCTCGATGTACTCGCCGGTGCCGAAGACCGGGTGGTGCCTGCGGATCCGCAGCATGTTCCGGGTGAAGTGCAGCAGCGACGAGCCGCTCTTCTGCTGCGCCTCCACGTTGACCGCCTGGTAGCCGTAGATCGGGTCCATGACGGCAGGAAGGTAGAGCCGGCCCGGGTCGGCGGTGGAGAAGCCCGCGTTGCGGTCCGGGCTCCACTGCATCGGGGTGCGGACCGCGTCGCGGTCCTCCAGCCAGATGTTGTCGCCCATGCCGATCTCGTCGCCGTAGTACATGACCGGCGAGCCCGGCAGGGAGAGCAGCAGCGCGGTGAACAGCTCGATCTGGTCGCGCTCGTTCTCCAGCAGCGGGGCCAGGCGGCGCCGGATGCCGAGGTAGGCCCGCATGCGCGGGTCCTTGGCGTACTCGGCGTGCATGTAGTCGCGCTCTTCCTCGGTGACCGTCTCCAGGGTCAGCTCGTCGTGGTTGCGCAGGAAGATGCCCCACTGGGCGCTGTCCGGGAGCTTCGGCGTCCGCGACATGATCTCGGAGATCGGCTCGCGGCTGCCCCGCCGTACCGCCATGAAGATGCGCGGCATCAGCGGGAAGTGGAACGCCATGTGGCACTCGTCGCCGCCGGTGGCCGGGTCGCCGAAGTACTCGACCACGTCCTCGGGCCAGCCGTTGGCCTCGGCCAGCAGCACCCGGTCCGGGTAGAGGCGGTCCACCTCGGCGCGGACCTTCTTCAGGTAGGCGTGGGTCTCCGGCAGGCCGGAGCAGGCCGTGCCCTCGCGCTCGAACAGGTACGGCACCGCGTCCAGCCGGAAGCCGTCGATGCCCAGGTCCAGCCAGAACCGGAGCACCTCCAGCATGGCCTCCTGGACCGCCGGGTTGTCGTAGTTCAGGTCCGGCTGGTGGTGGAAGAAGCGGTGCCAGTAGTACTGCCTGCGGACCGGGTCGTAGGTCCAGTTGGACTCCTCGGCGCCGACGAAGATGATCGGCGCGTCGGGGTAGCCGGTCGGGTCGTCGGACCAGACGTAGAAGTCCCCGTAGGGGCCCTCGGGATCGTGCCGGGAGGCCTGGAACCACGGGTGCCGGTCGCTGGTGTGGTTCATCACCAGGTCGGTGATGACCCGCAGGCCCCGCTTGTGGGCCTCCTCCACCAGCTCCACGAAGTCGGCGAGGTCGCCGAAGTCGGGGAGGATCTTCATGTAGTCGGAGATGTCGTAGCCGCCGTCGCGGAGCGGCGACTCGTACAGCGGGAGCAGCCACAGGCAGTCCACGCCGAGCCACTGGAGGTAGTCCAGCTTCTCGATCAGGCCACGGATGTCTCCGGTGCCGTCGCCGTTGGAGTCCTTGAACCCCCGGACCAGCACCTCGTAGAAGACGGCTCGCTTGTACCACTGCGGATCGGCGGACACGAAGTCCTCGGAGACCGAATCCGGGCAGGGGGATGCGTTCATCATGTACTCGCTCACAATGAGGAAGGGCAGGACGAAGTCACCGGGTGCCCCGGCTGAATGATGTTTGGTGACCGCGCCGGCGGGAGCCGTCATCCCCACGAGCTCCATGCCCCCGGCCGGACCGAATTCGTGGTTCGGTGCCGGCCGTTGTAGCGCTTTCTGCGGCGAACACTACCAGCCGAGTGGATCGTGGGAAGCCCGATCGGAATCTCCGTCCGGACCGCCGGCCCGGAACCCGTGCCGAAGCCACGTAATCGCCCTGTCACCTGGTGTTCTCGCCGCGGGAACACGGCAGGTCGGATCACTGCGGGCGGGTCCGCTCCCGGCTCGCCGTACGGCGCGGGACGGGCTTGAGGCGCGGCATCAACGGCATATCCGGAGCCGCGAGGGATCAGCGGCGGGCCGCCCTGCGACATGAGGCCGGGGCCGGGCGGGAGGCCGGGGCCGGGCGGCTGGAGGCCGGGCGGCGCGGACGGTCCCCTGGCCGTGCGCCCATGCGCTCTTCCTGATCGTGACGCGTCCGCGGATATACGCCGCGCCCGGCGGTACGGCGGACGCGACCGGCCGGGACCGCCGTCCCCGCGATGATCGGCGAGGCGGTCGCGGCCACCGCGCGATCTCCTTTTCCGGGAGATCCGGTGATTGCGCGGTGACCGCAGCGGTGAAGTCTCAATCCGAAACGGCGTGAAACGTCACCATAATGTCAGGAGGGGTCGGCGTGCTTGGGAGTGGCTGCGCCGGACAAGCGCACCGTGCCGCGCTTGTGGATGACAATCTTCTTCATCTTCGGCTCCTTCGGACGTTAGGTGTGATCATCGGCGATCGCCCAGAGAATAATCTTTCCGAATATCGAAGATGTCAATAGAGGAGTTCTCTTCCCGCGCAGGTTGCGGGCGGCTCTCAAGGGCTGTGGCGCATGCTGAGGGCGGCAAGCAGGTCGGCTACCCGAGCTTGTTCCGGAACGCCGAGCGTGCGATAGGAGTCGAGTGCCCGTTCCAGTTCCCCGACGGCCGCTCCGGTTTTCCCGGAGATGCGCGCGAGGCATCGGCCGATGCCTTCCGTCGCCCGTGCCTCCTCATGCCGGCTGCCGGTCTCGCGGGCGAGCCCGCGCGCCTCCTCATAAACCGCCATCGCATTATGCGGTGTGTTCTCCCCGTCCAGATGCACTCGGCCGAGCCGGTTGAGCGCTTCGACCCGGCCGAGCCGGTCACCGGTCTCGACGAATATCGCGATGGCCTGCCGGAGTGTGCCGACCGCGGCTTTGTGGTCGCCGGCCAGATGATGGACGAAGCCGAGCTCGCGCAGGGAGTCGGCCTCACCGACCCGGTAGGGGAGCGCGCGGGCCAGGCCCAGCGCCTCGTCGGCGGCCGCCCTCGCGGCGGGCACCGCGCCGGTGAGGTATCGCACCACCGCCAGGCAGTTGAGTGCGTTCACCTGCCCCATCCGGTTCCCGAGCTCCCGGTAGAGGGCCAGGGACCGCGTCAGGGCGGCGGCCGCGGCGGGGTGATCGCCGGTCAGTTGGAGCGTGACTCCGATGTTCTTCACCGTGTTCGCCTCTCCGAGGCGGTCGCCCAGTTCTGTGAAGAGAGCGAGGGCCGCGTCCAGATTCCTTCTGGCGGCGGGGTAATCGCCGGTCAGGTAGAGAACGAAACCGAGATTCTTGACAGCACCGGCCTCCCCGTGTCTATCATTCAGCTCGCGAAAGATCGACAGTGCACTGCCGAAGGATTCGATGGAATCGGTGCAGTCACCGGTGAGGTGTCGTACGGTGCCCAACTTGTCGAGCGCTCCGGCCTCACCCCGCCGGTCTCCCGTCTTGCGATAGAGGTCGATGGCGAGAAGTAATTCGTCGATCGCGGCCGGTGAATCCCCAGTCGTGTAGCGGACCAGGGACAGTTCGGTGAGCGCGTCGGCCTCTCCGGTTCGGTCGCCGGCTTCTCGGAAAATCGTCAGAGCCTGGGTGAGCGTCTCTTCGGACGACCTCATGTCCCCGGACCTCCGCTGCGCGATTCCGCTGTCCACAAGGAATCGGGCGTGTATCCGTCCTGTTTTCATTCCCATCTGGTCCTCGCGATCCACCGGGGTACGGAAAACGGATTCTAGCGATATACGCCGCTCTTTTGTAGACTAAGTGATCTTCGTGGCGGTGGCGAAAGGTGATACCGCATGCCCGCAGCGCGGTCGCTCTGGCGGCATCGGGACTTCATGCTGCTCTGGGGTGGCCAGTCGGTCAGCATGGCCGGGACGGAGTTGAGCGCCCTCGCTCTCCCCTTCGTCGCCATGACGGTGCTCTCGGCCTCTCCGCTGCAGGTCAGCATGCTGAGCGCGATCGGCTATCTCCCCCACCTGGTCGCCTCGCTACCGGTCGGCGCATGGTTGGAACGGCGGCGGCGGCGTGCGCTGATGGTGTGGTGCAACCTCTGCCAGGCCGTGGTGCTCGGGTCGGTCCCCCTCTCCGCGGCGGCCGGCGTGCTGAGCTTCACCCAGCTGTGCGTGGTGGCGGCGGCGGCGGCACTGCTCGCGGTGGTCTTCGACACCGCCTACCAGAGTTACCTGCCGACCCTGCTCCGTGGCGACCGGCTGGTGGAGGGGCACGGCAAGCTGGGCGTGTCCATGTCGTTCGCCACCGTCGTCGGACAAGGCGGCGCCGGGGTCCTGATCACCGTGATCGGAGCCGCCCGGGCAGTGGCGGTGGACGCGCTGTCGTACCTGGTCGGTGCTGTCTCCCTGATGCTGATCAGGACCCCCGAGCCGCCTCCGCCGCCGAGGCCGGCCGGCTCCCGGCTCCGCACGGACATGGCGGAGGGGCTGCGGTACGTGGTCGGTGACCCGCTGATGCGCCCCGTGGTCATCGCCAACGCCTTCGTGTCGGCCGCCATCGGCGGGGTGTGGGCCCTGTGGATCGTGTACGTCCACCGCGAGCTGGGCTGGACCGCCGCCGAGACGGGCGTCTGCATGGCGGTCAGCGCCGCGGGAGGGATCGCCGGGGGCCTGCTCGTCAGGCGCCTGGCCGAACGGCTGGGGCTCCCCCGCCTCATGCTGCTCGCGGTGACCGGGTACGCGCTCGATCTCGTCCCCACCCTGGTCGCCGGGCCGGGGACCGGAGGATACCTCCTGGTCACGGTCGGTCACTGCCTGGCCATCGCCCTGCAGATGCTCTACATCACCGCCAACCGCAGCTTCCGCCAGTTCATCTGCCCGCCCGGGCTCATGAGCCGGATGAACGCCACCTCCCGCTGGCTGGCGCTGGGCTGCAAACCGCTGTTCGCCCTGCTGTTCGGCCTGCTGGCCACCTGGCTCGGTCTCTGGACGGCCCTCGCCGTCGGGGCGCTGCTCTTCTCCGTTCCCACCGCCGTCATGATCGCCTCGCCGCTGCGGTCGCTCCGCGAGGTGCCCGTCCATCCCGAACACGTTCTCCGCTCCTAGGAGGGAATCCATGATGCTGCTCTCGGTCGATGCCGACGGACGCTCGCGTGGCGTTTACCCGGTCGCCGCCGCCCTGGCGCACGCCCTGGTGCCCGTCGCGATGGAACGCCACCCCGAGCTGGTCACCGCGCACGACGTGGAGCTCCGTGCCGTCGCCCCGGACCTGGGCGTCCCGGCTCGCCGCCGGTCCATCGCCGCGCAGCTCTCCAGGCCCGAGCGGATCCTGGTGCCGGGCTCTCGGCACACTCTGCGCATCGCCAATGGCCTGGCCGAGTTCGTCCGCGACCACCTGACGGCCGTCGGCGGCGCGGTGACCCTGACCGTCGGGAACATCGACCGCGCCGACGCCACCGACCGGGAGTTCCTCGAGGTCGCCGGAAGGCGGGTGGACGGGGACCTGCTCAGGGTCATCGAGGGTGAGCCGGTGCCGTACGAGCCCCTCACCCCCGCCGAGCACGACGGGCGAGCCGACGAACTGGAGGCGTCCGGATTGATCCGCCCGCAGTTCGGAGAGATCGCCTTCCACCGGGAGCGGGGGAGCGATCCTGAGCTCGCGGTGAAGGCGCTGCGGGAGGCCATGGGCCGCTGCCTCATGGAAGGCTTCCACCATGCCGCCGCGGACCGGGGGGAGCGCGCGATGGAGCTGCTCACCTTCGACGCCGACCTGGACGTCTGGTGGCGGACTGCGTACGGCACAGCACTGGCCTATTCGGCGATCGACCGAGAGGAGGAGGCGCGGGTGCTGCTCGACGAAGCGCGCAGAAGGGGCGTCGAGCCGAAGGCCCGCGCGACGGCGGCCTACGCCACCGCGATGCTGCTGGTACGCCACCACATCCCCGCCCGGAGGGACCCGGAGGAGGCGATGGCGTGGATCAACGAGGCGATCACCATCACCTCGCTCCTGCCCGACCGACGTGAACGGGCCTTCCACCTGAGCTTCGATCTCAACGGCGCCGCCCTGGTGCAGCTGCGCCGCGGCAGGCTTCCGGACGCGCTCGCGCTGGTCCAGGAGGCGGTCGAACTCGCCGAACGCGACCTGGAGGAGGGAGAGCACCCGATCCACCGCCTGGTGCTGAGGGCCAACCGGGGGAGTCTCCTGGCGATGGCGGGAGAACCGGAGAAGGCGCTGCGAGACCTGGACGCGGCGATCGCCGCAGACCCGGGGTACCCCGACTACTACATCGACCGCGGCAACCTCCTGCACCGGCTGGGACGGACGGCCGAGGCCGTGGCCGACTACGAGACCGCGGCGCGGGTGGGACTGCCCTTCCCCGAGCCCTACTACAATCGCGCCGAGATCCGCTTCGAGGAGGGCGACCTCGACGGAGCGCTCGCCGACCTCGGCTACGTCCTCGAACTCGATCCCGACTTCGTCGACGCCTACGCCAACCGGGCCGGGATCCGGGCGGCACTCGGCGATCACGAGGGGGCGCGGGCCGACGCCGTACGCGGTCTCGAGCTGGATCCGGGCAACGTCCACCTGCTGTCGGCGCTCGGACAGGCGGAGACCGCCGCGGGCCGCCCCGCGGAGGCCCGCAGGGCCTTCGACGCCGCCCTGGAGATCGACCCCCGTGCCACGGCGACCCTGGCCAGCCGAGGTGCGCTCGCCTACGAGTCCGGCGATCTCGAAGCCGCGGTCGCCGATCTGAGCTGTGCCATCGACCTGGAGGAGAACCCCGCCTATCTGTTCAACAGGGCCATGGTGCTCCGCGACCTTCGCAGGATCGAGACCGCCCGGCGCGATCTGGTACGCGCCGCCGCGCTGGATCCGGATGACGAGGACATACGACGGGAACTGGACAGACTCGGGACAGCATGGAGGGAGGACCGCCGTGCTCGGTGATCCGCTGCTGCCCGAGGCCGTCGCCCGCGCGCTGGGGCGATACCGGGCGCTGCGCGACCGGCACGGGGTGTGCTGGGGAGAAGAGCTCATCCCGTACGTCGGGGAGGTGCGCACCAGCGGGTACCTGATGGGAGGCCACGACTACTGGAGCGCCTGTTTCGCCCAGCTGGGCGGTGCCGCACGCCGCGACCTGGACGCGCGCATGGGCGAGCTGGACCTGGACCGGGTGGTGCGCGACGCGCTGGCCGGTGACGTGCCGGACAACCTGGCGGTCCTGCGCCTCACCCCGGACGGCGCCGTGCTCCGGGCCGTGACCGCGGTCGTGCTCGACGACGCGCCGCTGGAGACGACGCTGCTGCTGGACTCCGGCAGGGACGAGCCGGTCACGGTCCTCGTCGACGGCACGCCGTACGCGGTGGCGCCGTACGGGGCGCGGCTGGTCGGGATCGACGCCGCCGCCCGGGTGGTCGTCGAGGGGGAGCGGGTGGACCTGAGCGTGCTCAGCCGGCGCGCGGACCGGGCGAGGATCAGGTTGCGCGCGGGCTTCCCGTGCCGGTGGAGCGTGACCGGGGCGAACGGGCAGGGCTGGTACCCGCCCGGGGCGCCGCGCGCGCTCGACCACCACCGCAGACCGTACTTCCACGGCGACGACCTGCTGCTCGACGTGCCCGCCGAGCAGCTCACCGTGGCGGTGACGCGGGGCATGGAGTACACCACCGCAGAGTTCGCGCTCCGGCCCGCGCCCGGGGAGGAGCGGCTGGTGGAGTTGCGTCCCGAGCGGCTCTACGACGCCGCGGCCCGCGGCTGGTACGGCGGAGATCTGCACGTGCACCTCAACTGGATGGGCGACGAGCCCGCGGCGCCCGCCCGGGCCGCGGCCGTCCAGCACGGTGAGGACCTGCACGTGCTGAACCTGGTGGCGGGCAACGTCGCGGGGGAGCGCGTCTACGACCGGGAGGCGCTGACGCACTGGGCGGGCGAGGACCTGCCCTGGTCGGACGAGCGGCACCTGGCCAGGTTCGGCGTGGAGTACCGCAACGACCTGCTCGGGCACGTCACGGCGTTCGGGCTGTCCGCTCCGCCCGGGCGCTTCCACTCCGGGTTCGCCGGCGGGTCCGACGCCGAGCCCAACAGCGCGGCGCTGGAGGAACTGCGGAGGCTGGGCGCCGTCACCGGCTACGGGCACCCCTTCCACACCGACCTGGCGGAGGACGATCCACCGGAGCGGGGCGTGGCGGCCGGGCGGAACTGCTCGGCGCGCGAGCTCGTCGCCGACGCCGCGCTCGGGCTGGTGGACGCGCTCGACGTGCTCAACCACTCGTCCATCCAGGCCACGGCGGTGGTCTACCGGCACCTGGTCGGGGCCGGCTGCCGCCTGGCCGTCACGGCCGGCAGCGACTCGGTGCTGTCCATCTCGCGCCGCGGCACCGCCTCCAGCCCGCCGGGCTGGCAGCGGGTGTACGCCCGCGTCGAGGGCCCGCTCACCGCGGAGTCCTTCGCCGAGGCGGTCCGCCGGGGGCGGACCTTCGCCACCACCGGCCCCTGGCTGTGGCTCTCGGTCGACGGGCACGGGCCGGGCGACACACTGGAGCTCGCCGCGGGCGACCGGGTCCGGATCCGGGCCGGGGTGATCGGGCCCGAAGCGGAGCGGCTGGAGATCCGCACCGGTGACGGCGTCCTCGCGTGCGGTCCGCCGGACGGGCTGACCGCCGAACTGGTGGTGCGTGAGCCGACGTACGTGGTCGCGGTCGCCACCGGGGGACCGCATCCGCGGTCGTGCCATCCGTCCGGCGCCTACGCCCACACCAGCCCCGTCTACCTCGACGTGGCGGGCGCGCACGTGGCCAGGCGGGCCGATCTGGAATGGTGCCTGGGCTGGCTGGACCGGCTCGGGACCCTGCTCCGGGAGGACGGCCGGTTCGCCTCCGACGAGCAGTACCGGGCCCACCTCGACCTGTACCGCCGGGCCGGGGAGGTCTACCGATCACGGCTCGGACACCGGTAGCCGCACCCGCCGGCGGCATCGGACACGCCGCCTCCGCGGCCGGTCATTTCCGTCAGCAGCCGGGGCAGGTCTCCCGCCTGCGCCGTTGGTACGCCAGCGTGGCCAGGCCCAGCCCGATGCCCCACGGCAGCCAGAGCAGCGCGGGGGCGCCGCTGCCCGTGACGGGCAGTCCGTCGAGGACGAGCTGCCGGTACGGCGCCATCCCGGCCGTGATCACGGCGACGGCCACGACCGCGGCGGGGACCACGGCCAGTGCCACGGGCACGCGCCGGCCGCCCAGGTAGGGCACCCAGCCGGGCAGGACCGTGCCCCAGCGCATGGACAGCCCGAGGGTGAGCAGCGCACCGGCCGCGGCGGACAGCGGAAGGCTGTACACGACCAGCGGCCCGAGCGACTTCGCCTCCAGGTCGGCCAGCAGGTCGTGGATGAACCGCCGGTCCACGCCCAGCGGGATGCCGAGGACCCACACCGCCCGCTGCACCGCGTACGGCAGCGGCGCGACCACCGCCACCGCGGTCGCCCAGCGGCCGATCCGGGCCCAGCGCGCCGCCGCGCCCGGCTCGGCGTGCGGCCGGTCGCACAGCGGGCAGCGGGAGCCGCTCAGCAGCGACGCCGCCGTACCGGCGAGCAGCGCCCCGCCGAGGGCGCACAGCAACTGGTTCACCACCGGCCAGTCCACGAGGCCGACGTATCCCTGCAGCCCGTAGGCCATGCTCTGGAGCACCCGGACGTCGGGGACCACCAGCAGCAGCGGGACCGCCGCCACCAGGAGCACCACGGCCGCCGCCCGGGGCGGGATCCGGCGCGTCCGCGGCGACCGCCCGCTCAGCGCGGCGACCAGGCCGGCCACGCAGCCGAGGGCGATGACGAGGCCGGTCGGTCCCGGCTCGGCGGCGGCCAGCCAGCTCCCCATGTCCTCGGCCCTGGGGTCGCCGACGCCGAGCGGGAAGCCGGCACCGCCGGACGCCCAGTACACGGCGAGGGTGCCGTAGCCCAGGCACCACAGGGCGGCCGCGTAGGGGAGCAGTCCTCCCAGCCGCTCCACCATGCGGCCGCCTCGCCGCGCGGTCACCACCTCGGTCGCGGTCATCGACGTCCTCCGAGCCGGGATCCGAGCGGAGCACCGGGACGGCACGCCCCGTGGGGCGGATGCGAACGGGTCATGTCTTCTCCTGAGGTCTGCCGCCGCCCCTGTGAGCGGCACGCATTCCGGAGAGTCGCAGCCGTCCCGGCGGCCGCGGTATCCGCCGATCGGCAGATGTGGGCCGCGCCGGGCACGTTCTATGGTGGGTCCGTGATCAACAGTGGCGTCACCGGTGAGCCGGAGCGAGGGGGCGTCGAACGCCTCGCCACGCGTGTGCTCCTGGCCGCCGCCCCGCTGGCCGCCGCCCTCGCCCTGGCTTCGGCGCTGCACCCCGGCGCGGCCGCGTGCTGACGTGCCCGCCGCTTCGGCGCTGGGCACGCTG
>NZ_CDRNDK010000173.1:0-12056 GCF_977012225.1 Planomonospora algeriensis
CGGGCCTGGTCCCGGTCGCGCTCGCGCGGGTCGCGGGGGCCCTGCTGGTGCTGCTGGCCCCGGCGGTCGCCGCGCTGCCCGGCGACTGGCGGCTGCCCGCGGTCGTCGCCGGCTACCTGGCGCTGACGTTCTCCTACACCTACTGGCTCAAGCACCAGCCCGTGGTCGACCTGGTCGCGGTCGCCGGCTGCCACGTCATCCGGGCCTTCGCCGGCGCGGTGGCGGTGGACGTGCCGGTGACGAGCTGGTTCCTGGTGGTGGTCTCGCTCGGCTCGCTGCAGCTGGTGGCGGGCAAGCGCGAGGCCGAGGTGCGCGCCGCGGCGGAGAACGCCACCGGGAACGCCACCCGGGCCATCCTGGCCGCCTACACCCCCGCCTACCTCGCGCAGGTCCGCACCATGGCGTCGGGCGCGATGATCGTCACCTACTGCCTGTGGGCGCTGAACGATCACCCCGGCGGGCCGTTCCACTCGATGAGCATCATCCCCTTCGTGCTCATCGTGCTGCGGCACAATCTCCTGGTGGACCGGGGCATCGGGGAGGAGCCCGAGGAACTCGCCCTGCGCGACCGGCCCATCCAGCTGTTCATCGCGGCCCTCGTGGCCCTCCTGACGATCGGGATATACCTGACATGAGCTCCGCCGCGCCGCCCGGGACGACCTTCCTGACCGGCTGGGGCCGTACCTCGCCGACGCCCGCGCGGCTGGTCCGGCCCGCCACCGCCGAGCAGGTCGCCGAGACCGTGCGGCGGCGCCGGAGCGGGGCGTCGCAGCCCGGGGCCTCGGCCGCGCGTACGGCGACGCCGCCCAGAACGCCGGCGGCCTGGTCGTCGACTGCACCGCGCTGACCTCCTGGTCCCTGGACGAGGCCACCGGCCTGGTCACCGCCGGGGCCGGGCTGAGCCTGCACGACCTGATGGCGGCCCTGGTGCCCCGCGGCTGGTTCGTCCCGGTGACCCCCGGCACCCGGCACGTGACGGTCGGCGGGGCCGTCGCGGCCGACGTGCACGGCAAGAACCACCACGTGGACTCCTCCTTCGGCGCGCACCTGCGCTCGCTGACCCTGGTCACCGCCGGCGGCGGGGTCCGGACGCTGACCCCGGCCGACGACCTGTTCTGGGCCACGGTCGGCGGCATGGGCCTGACCGGGGTGATCGTCGAGGCGGTCTTCCGGTGCGTGCCGATCGAGACCTCCCGGGTCCGGGTGGACGTCGAGCGGACCCGGGACCTGGACCACACGCTGGAGACGATGGCCGCCACCGACGACCGCTACCGCTACACGGTCGCCTGGATCGACCTGCTCGCCCGGGGCGGCCGGATGGGCCGCAGCGTGCTCACCCGCGGCGACCACGCCGCGCGCGAGGAGCTGCCGCGCGGCGCCGACCCGCTGGAGTTCGCCCCCCGCTCCCTGGTCAAGGCCCCGCCGTGGGCGCCGAACGGCCTGCTGAACCCGCTGACCGTCCGGGCCTTCAACGAGGCCTGGTACCTCAAGTCCCGGCCGGGGACCTCCGTCCAGCACCTGGCGCCGTTCTTCCACCCGCTGGACTTCGTGGACGGCTGGAACCGCGCGTACGGCTCGCGCGGGTTCGTGCAGTACCAGTTCGCCGTGCCGTTCGGCCAGGAGGCGACGCTGCGGCGGATCGTCGCGCGGCTCTCGGCCGAGGGCGTGGTCTCGTTCCTGACGGTGCTCAAGCGCTTCGGCCCCGGCACGCCGGGGATGCTCTCGTTCCCGATGCCCGGCTGGACCCTGGCGCTGGACATCCCCGCCGGGCAGCGCGGTCTGGCCGGGCTGCTGCGCGCGTTCGACGAGCGGGTGGCCGAGGCCGGCGGGCGGATCTACCTGGCGAAGGACGCGCGGATGACGGCGGAGACGATGGCCGCGACGTATCCCCGGCTGGCCGAGTGGCGTAAGGTCCGCGACGAGGCGGACCCCGACGGGGTGTTCCGCACCGATCTGGCCAGGAGGCTCGGACTGTGAGGCCGGGTACGGACCCCGGTCCTCGGCGGCCGGGTACGGAGAGGAGAGCGGTCCCGTGAGGAACGCGCTGGGTTCGGTGGACACGGTGCTGCTGCTGGGCGGCCGGAGCGAGATCGGGCTGGCGATCGTCGAGCGGCTGGTCCGCGACGGCGCCCGCCGGGTCGTGCTCGCCGCCCGGGACGCGGCCGGCGGCGAGCCGCCGGTGATCGGGGAGGCGGAGGTCCACCTGCTGGACTTCGACGCCTCCCGCCCCGAGACGCACGGCGAGGTGATCGAGGCCGCCGCGAAGCTGGTCGGCGACCTGGACGTGGTGATCCCCGCGTTCGGCGTGCTGGGCCGGCAGGCGGACTACGACGCCGACCCGGTGGCCGCCGCCGAGGCGGTGGCCGTCAACTACGGCGGGCACGTCTCGGCCGGGCTGTACGCCGCCCGGCGGCTGCGCGAGCAGGGCCACGGGACGCTCGTGGTGCTCTCCTCGGTGGCCGGCATCCGGGTGCGCCGGGCCAACTTCGTGTACGGCTCGGCCAAGGCGGGCCTGGACGGGTTCGCGCAGGGGCTCGGCGACGCGCTGCACGGGTCGGGGGCCCGGGTGATGGTGGTGCGGCCGGGCTTCGTCGTGGGGCGGATGACCGAGGGCATGACCCCCGCGCCGCTGTCCTCCACCCCGGGCCAGGTCGCCGACGCGGTGGTGGCCGGGCTGCGGTCGGGAGCCGAGACCGTGTGGGTGCCGGGCGCGCTGCGGGCGATGTTCGCGGTGATGCGGGTGCTGCCCCGGGCGGTCTGGCGCAGAATGCCGCGCTGAAACCTGTTCTGGCCATTGTTTCCAGTCAATACGGCGGAAATTTTCACCGGAAGATTCTGCACTAGAACGCGTTGCAGTTGGCTGCTCGGCGGTCGTACCGTGGGCGCATGCGGACACGTGTCACGGACATGCTCGGAATCGAGTTCCCGATCTTCGCGTTCAGCCACTGCCGGGACGTCGTCGCCGCGGTCAGCCGCGCCGGCGGGATGGGCGTGCTCGGCGCCCTCTACTTCACCCCGGAAGAGCTCGAGACGGAGCTCAAGTGGATCGACGACCACGTCGACGGCAGGCCGTACGGCGTCGACGTGGTCATGCCCGCCTCCTACGCGGGGGCCGACCTCGGCGTCGACTCCCCGGAGGACCTGGTGGGGCGCCTGGCCGGGATGATCCCCGAAGGCCACCGCAGATTCGTCGACGACCTGCTGGCCGCGCACGACGTGCCGCCGCTGGCGGAGGGGAGCGACGCGGGCCGGGTGCTGCTCGGCTGGACCGACGCCACCGCCCGGCCCCAGGTCGAGGTGGCGCTCCGGCACCCCATCGCGCTGCTGGCCAACGCGCTCGGCCCGCCCCCCGCCGACATCGTCGAGCTCGCCCACGCCCGGGGGGTCAAGGTGGCGGCGCTCGCCTCCACCCCCCGGCACGCGGTCAAGCAGGTCGAGGTCGGCGTGGACGTCGTCGTCGCCCAGGGTACCGAGGCCGGCGGGCACACCGGTGAGATCTCCACGATGGTGCTCGTCCCGCAGGTCGTGGACGCGGTGGACGTGCCCGTGCTGGCCGCCGGGGGCATCGGCGACGGCCGTCAGATGGCGGCGGGCATGGCGCTCGGCGCCGAGGGCGTGTGGACCGGGTCGATCTGGCTGACCGTGGAGGAGGCCGACACCCCCGAACTGGCCCGGCGGCGCATCCTTTCGGCCACCTCCCGCGACACGGTCCGCTCCCGCTCGTGGACCGGCAAGCCCGCCCGGCTGCTGCGGAACGAGTGGACCGACGCCTGGGAGTCGGCCGAGTCCCCCGGCACGCTCCCGATGCCGCTCCAGTTCATGCTGGTCTCCGACGCGCTGCGCCGGATCGGCCGCTCCGACGCCGCGGAGCTGGCCACCTTCCCGGCCGGCCAGATCATCGGGACCATGAACCAGGTGAAGTCCGCGCGCGACGTGGTCTTCGGCATGGTGGAGCAGTACGTCGAGGCCATGGACCGCCTGGAGGGCCTGACGCGGGACTGACCTCCGGTGCCGCGTCCCGGCGGGTCACCCGGGCGGGGGAGGCCGGGTCATCCGTACGGCGGGCGCGACTAGGCGGAACGCGCACTACCGTTGCCTGCGCGCGGCCCGGAGTCACCGGGCCGCACGTGGGCGAGTGCGGAGGAGAACGCGGTGAAGTGGATGTCGTGGCTCGGGGCCGGGCTGCTGGTGGTCGGCCTGGTCGCGGCGGGGCTGAGCGCGTTCGCGTTCTCCCGGGCCGGTGAGACCGAGGCGCGGATCGACGCGAGCCTCCAGGCGGCGGAGGGCCTGCTCCGCGAGGCCGAGTCCGTCAAGGAGAGCGACCCGGCCCGCTACGAGCAGCTGACGGGCGAGGCCGGGCAGCGCGCCCAGTTCGCCCAGTTCGACCAGGAGGAGTACGACTCCCAGACGCAGGGCGCGCAGTTCCTGGCCGCCGGCGCGGTCGCCGGTCTCGCCGGAGGCGCCGGGCTGCTCGTCATCGGCCGCCGCAGGGCCCGCGTGTGACGAGCCTGCCGGGGCACGGACCGTCCGCCGTGGACGGGCGTGACGGTCTCCGGAGAGGAGCCTTCCCCAGGGGCGGCGATCACTCGGCGAGAGGTTCCTCCGTCCCGCCGCCGTGCTCCAGCCGGTCGATGGCGGCCGGCAGGCGGTGGATGTCCTCCGGACTCCTGTCGTGCGGGAGCCGGTCGCCGGGTGGCGACTGGTCGCGGATGAGCTCCAGCAACGCGGTGTGCGTCTCCCGGTCGGCGGCCACGACGAGTCCGCCCGCGCCGGTGTGCAACGGCTGACCGTCGATCCCGGTCACCACGCATCCGGCGGCCCGGCACAGGGCGATCCCGGCGGCGAAGTGCACGCTGTCCCGCAGGCGGCCGTCGGTGACGTACGCGGCGCGTCGACCGGCGGCGACCCACGCCACCGCCAAGGTGGTGGAGACGACACGCGGGTGGAAACGCTCGGTGAACTCCGGATCGGTCAGGAGCCGGGCGGCCTGGAAGGCAGGGCCGTTCGGAAACGGCGGATCCAGGTTGACGTCCACCAGCCGCGAGCCGGACGACGGCGCGAGCCGCTCGTCCACGCCGCTCCGGCGGACGTACGCGTGGATGCCGTCGGTCCAGAACACCTCTCCGGTGAACGGATCGGCGCAGGCCGCCACCGTGGTGTCCGAGCCCACGCGCAGGGCGACGTTCACCGCGACGAGCATGCTGCGCGCGGCGTAGTTGAGCGTGCCGCACAAGGGATCGATCAGCCACCTGCGCTCCGCGCCGTCCGGGCCGGTGCTCCCGCTCTCCTCGGCCGTCACGGCATCGTCCGGCCGAGCTGTGCGGATGACGTCGAGGGTGGCCTTCTCCGCCTCGATGTCCGCGGCCGTGGCGAAGTCGCCCGCGGACTTCTCCAGGCGTGTCAGCGGCGCGCCGTACATGGCCTGCACGACGGCGGCCCCCGCCTGCGCCGCCGTCAGGGCCAGCTCCTCATCGGTGATCACCATGTGCGCAGGATAGATCGAGGCACTTTCCCGCTGGACATGGGCTGTACGGCCGGCGGCTCGCAGGCGGCGGTCTCCGGGGCCTTGTGCGAGACCTGGCGTGTCAGGAATCCGTGAGGAGCTCGGCGGCGGCCTTCGGATCCATGATGTTGGACCAAGCTTGTTCGGCTGGGAGGAGGTGGCGTTCGGGCAGTGCGTACTCGGGGAACCATCCGTCCGTCTCACAGCCGGGAACACGACTGAGGATCATCGCGGTCAGATCGGATGGGACGGAGCCGGTGATGCGGATAGCCACGTAGGTCTCGTTGCCGTCGTCGGCTCGGATCTGGACGCCGAGGCGGAAGCCGGGGAAGTCGGAGGCGTGCTCGTGACCGTCGTGCAGGGAGCCACGGGCGAGGGCACAGATCGTGGAGTTGAGCCGGAGGGTGAACCTGGTGGCGGCTTCGAGCCGGTAGCGATCGTGATCATCCGCTGCACTTTCACCTTGAACAGCACCACATCGTCGATGGCACGTATGCGCTCGTGCGCCGTTCCAGGATCGGTGAACCGCTCGGAAGCCTTGTCCAATAGCGGATGGCTGATCGTTTCGAGGGGAACCCGCGCGGAGGGAATCGGCAGCTTCAGATCGTCACGAAGAGCGCGGAGCGTGGGGCGGACGCGGTGCACGGGGATGTCACTCCTCCCAGTCGCCGGTGCCGCCGAGTTCGTTGATGCGTTCAGGCGACAGACCGGTGAGCAGGGAGACGCTGGAACTCAGGGAGCCGTCCAGAACCTTCATCGACTCGATCATCCCGCGGCGGATGTGCTCACGTTGCTGTTCCATGTAGACGCGGACCGCGGTGGCGACCAGGTCTTTCTTGGTCATCCCGAGGAAATGGGCACCTTGGGAGATCAGCTCGTCGGTCGCCGGGTCGACCTTCAGCGGCGACTGTCGTTTGGCCGAGTTAGGCATCATGGCGTCCTCCTGAGCTCATGGTACCTAGGTACCTCACATTAGGAGGTGGTGCTTCGAGTAAACCTAGAGCTGTCGGGCGTGGCTTGCCGTCAGCGATGCCGGTATCACCGATGATCGGTGGCGCGATCGTACGGCGCGGCCCGCACTCGGCCTCGGCTCGGCAGCATGTGGCGTGCATCATGGATCAGTCGTTGTGCGCGCTGGGCTTCCTGCCGTCCTGGCGGGTGAGGGTCGTGGCAAGGCGACTCCGCGAGGTTTCCAGCCGCGGAAGGCCCGAATCAATGCGGGCATCGTGACCAGCAGGGTGATGCCTCGCAGCACGCCCGCGACGGGGTACGGCGCACGCAGTCCGAACGCGTGCGCCACCAGTCCACCGGCCAGTGCTCCGAGCGGGATCAGGCCCCAGCCGATCATCCTGTAGACGCTGCCCACCCGGCCGAGCAGCCGCGGTGGCACGAGTTGCTGACGGAGGCCGATGGTCACGACGTTCCAGAGCACGATGGTGAAGCCGTTGGCGGCCAGCAGGACGCCGAGCACGGTCGCGTTCGGGCTCAACCCGATCCCGACGAAGACGACGATGTTCACTGCAAGCCCGGCCAACAGCGTTGGAAGCGTCCCGATCGCGTTGATGACGCGCGCGCCGGTCAGGCCGCCGAGCACGCTGCCGAGCGCGGCGCCGGCCAGTAGCAGGCCGTAGCCGCGCGCGTCCAGGCCCAGGGTCTGAGTGGCCAGCAGGACAAGGGTGGCGTTGCCGAGCTGGCCGCAGAAGGTGTTGACGCCGAGCAGGACGGCCAGGGTGCGCAGCAGCCGGTGGCGGGCCAGCCAGCGCAGGCCGTCGGTGATCGCCGTGCGCATCGGCGGATGCTCGACCGGATGGTGCCTGCGCCGGGGCAGGGTCGCCAGCAGCGCGGCGGACAGGGCGAACGAGGCGGTGTCCATCCCCAACGGCGCCGCTATGGCGACCGCGAACAGCAGGCCGCCGGTCGGTGGTCCCAGGAACTGGGAGCCGAGCGTGGTGATCGTCTGCTGGTGGCCGTTCGCCCGGTGTAGCAGGGGCGTGGCGACGAGGTCCGGCACGATCGCCTGGGCGGCGTTGGCCGAGACGACCGCGCAGGCACCCAGGCCGAAGGCCGTGACCGCCAGCGTTGGGATGCCCAAGTGGCCGGACGCGGCGAGGGCCGTGGTGACGGCGGCGATCGCAGCCTGAACCGCCTGGAAGCGCCACATGAGGCCGACGCGGTCGTAGCGGTCGACGAGCACGCCGGCGGGCAGCGACAGCAGCAGCCAGGGCAGGTACGCCGCCGCGGAGACGACCGACACCAGCCGTGGATCGCGTGTGATCGTGGCGGCCAGCAGCGGGGCCGCCGCGGCGAACGCGCCGTCACCGGCGGCGTTGATGCCCGTTGCCCACCACAACCGCCAGTAGGCCTTCGGCAGGCGCGGTTCGGCGGCCGGTGTCGTATCTGATGTCATGCCGGGATCCTCTGGTCCCGGCCATCGCCGTGACAGCTTTTAGCCCGCTGCTACATAGTCGGTCCATGGCTTTGACGGTCGATCTCGGCGTGGCCGAGCTGGCGGCGACGCGGTTGGCGATCTCACCGCTGTCGGAGACGGTGGCCGGCCTGCAGCAGCTGAGCGGCCGCTACCGCAACCCGCTCCACCTGCGGTGGCTGCGGTGGGCGTCCGACGAGCTCGCCACGCGCCCCCTCGAGTTGCCGCGTACCTGGCCGCTGTTGGTGAACGACCGGCCGAGCTGGCCGGAGTTCCTCGTCCCCGCTCCACTCAGCGCGGCGGCGTCGATCGACGACGACCTGGCCGCGCTGCAGGCGACGACGCCACGTCAGGTACGGGCCAGCCTCCGGCGTGTGTTCGGGGAGGAACTTCCCGACGCCGCCGCCGCGCTCGCCGTGCACCCGGTGGCGGGCCTACGGGTTATCGCCGCGGAACTGCGCGTGGCGCACGAGCGGCTCATCGCACCGCACTGGCCGCGGATCCGGGCCGTCCTGGACGCGGACGTCATCCATCGCGCTCAGCAGCTGGCGGCGGGCGGCGCCGAGAAGCTCTTCGCCGGCCTGCACCCGGACCTGCGGTGGTGCGATGGCCGGCTGCTGCTGCAGGGAGCACACTGGCGGGCCGGGCACATGGTCGATCGCGGCCCGGGCGGGCTGGTCCTGCTGCCCGTCGTTCTCGGCCCACCTCACGTGATGATCAAAAAGAGTACGTCCACGCAGACCACCGTGCGCTATCCCGCGCGGGGCGTCGGCGCGTTGTGGACTGCGGGAACGCAGCCACCGGCGGGGAGTGCGGTTCGGCTGCTCGGCCGGGCGCGGGCCGAACTGCTGGAGGCGCTGCGCTCTCCCTCCACGACGACGGAGCTGGCTCGTGCGCTGGGTGTAACGCCCAGCGCGGTGTCGCAGCATCTCGGGGTGCTGCACGGCAGTGGGCTGGTCGCGCGCGAGCGATCCGGGCGCACCGTCGTGTACAGGACGACCACTCTCGGCGCTTCCCTGATCGGGGACCGCCCGAACATCTCTCCGGCCGGACGGCCGGCGGGGAGGGGCCACCGGGACGAGCCGGCGGAACAGGTCTGCATTCGTCAGCCGGGAGGACATCACCGGCCCCGGTAGACCGGTGGGCGCTTCTCGCGGAAGGCGAGGGAGCCCTCCTTGGCGTCCTCGGAGCCGATGACCGGCCAGCCGATGGCGTCGGAGACCTTCAGGGCCTCGGGCTCGGGCAGGCCCTCGGTCTGGCGGCAGGCGCGCAGGATGGCCTGTACGGCCAGCGGCCCGCAGGCGGCGATCTGCGCGGCGGTCTCCAGGGCGGACTCCAGCGCGGTGCCGTCCGGGACGACCCGGTTGACCAGGCCCATGGCCAGGGCCTCCCGGGCGGTGACGGCCCGGCCGGTCAGCAGGATGTCCATGGCGAAGGCGTAGGGGATCTGCCGGGGGAGCCGGACCGCGGAACCGCCCATCGGGAACAGCGCGCGGCGGGCCTCGAACAGGCCGAGGACGGCCGACTCGGCGACCACGCGCAGGTCGGTGCCGACGAGCAGCTCGGTGCCCCCGGCCACGGCGTGGCCCTCGACCGCGCAGACGACGGGCTTGGTGGGCAGCGCGCCGGAGTCGCGCAGCAGGCCCTTCCAGTGGTAGTCGGGAATCTGCGCGGCCCGCTCGGCGACCCGGGGGTCGGACGACGGCCGGCCCATGGCCTTGAGGTCGGCGCCCGCGCAGAAGGTGCCGTTCGCGCCGGTCAGCACGGCGACGCGGACCTCCGGCTCGTCGGAGACGTAGGCCCAGGCGTCGGCCAGGCCGACCAGCATGTCCGTGGAGAGGGCGTTCTTCGCCTCGGGCCGGTCCATGGTCACGACGACGACGTGGCCGTCGCGCTCGATCCGGCAGTGCGGCGTGCTGATCGGCAGTTGTTCCACGGACGACCTCCGTCGTTGCCCCAAGCGCTTGTTAGGTGATCCTAGATCGGCCGCCGCCCGGGCCGCCAGACGGCGCGGAGGTCAGGCCTTCAGGTGGGCGTAGACGATGATGTTGTCCTCGTAGTGCCCGGTCGCCGCGTCGAAGGCGCCGCCGCAGGTGATCAGCCGGAGCTCGGGCGCGGCGGTCTCGCCGTACACCCGGTCGGTGGGGAAGGCGTCCTTGTCCACCCGCTCCAGCTCGTCCACGGTGAAGACGGCGGTCTTGCCGTCGGCGCGCTTGACCTTGACGGTGTCGCCGGGCTTGAGGGTGTGCGTCCTGGCGAAGACCGCGGGCTTGCCGTAGGCGTCCACGTGCCCGAGCAGTACGGCGGGGCCCGCCTCGCCGGGCGTCGGGCGGTGCTTGTACCAGCCGACGAGCTCCGGGCGGTCCAGTGCGGGGACCTCGACGGTCTGGTCGGCGTTCAGGCCGACCGGGTCGATCGGCGCGCCCTTCACCCCGATCGCCGGGATGTCCAGGCTGACCGGCTCGGACCCGCTCATCGCCTCGGCGGTGCCGAACGCCGGCTTGCCCGCGGCGCCGGATGATTTGTCGGACTTCTTGGACTTGCCCGACTTCGAGGACTTGCCGGAGTCCTCGGAATCCCCGGACTCCGAGGACTCCGGCGCCTCGGATCCGGCGGAGTCCTCCTGGACCGAACCCGGGAGCGGGAGGGCGGAGGGCGGGTCGTTGGCCAGGGCGGCGCCGGTGACGAGTACGCCGCAGAAGATCGCCAGGGCCGCTCCCGTGGTGACGGCGATGCGGCGCTTGGACGGAGTGGAGCCGGACATGGCCGGGACACCTGCCTCAGGTCGGGGTGGTCGGATCGGGTCCGGGGGAGACGGTCGGTCACCGGGCCGGGGACCACCGGGCGGCCGGGTGCGGCCTGGGAACGGGGGCCGGGACGGGAAAGCCGCCCGGGGCCGGGGGTGCGGACCCGGGGATCGGGTCCGCACCCCGATGGAGCGCTGGAGCGTCGGCTCCGGTGGAGCCTCAGCCCTGGCGGCCGAAGCGGCCGAACAGGGCCGCGCCGGAGCCGCCGGCGATCAGCGTGCCGCCGAGCGCGAGCGCGGCGAAGGGGGAGGAACCGGTGCCGGTGGTGTTCGCGGCGAGGTTCCGCCCGATGAGGCCGCCGCCGGTCTGCGCGCCGCCCCGGGGGGTGTAGGTGTACGAGTAGATCTTCGTGTAGACGTTCGTCTGCGTGTGGACGTGCGTGTGCGTGTGCGCGCCGGTGCGCGCCCGCGGGCTCTTGACCGTCAGCCGGGCCGAGGACTTCTGGCCGGTGGGCAGCTTGGCGGTGAACCAGTAGGAGCCCGCGTCGGTGCTGGACGGGACGTGGAACCGCTTGATGGCGGCGCCGTTCCGGTCGAGCTTGAGGGTGAACCTGCGGCCGACCGGGTCGACGAGGGTGACCGGGGTGCCGGGGGCCACGTACGTGGTCGCGATCAGCGCGGTGAACCTGCCGCCCGCGGTGACCGTGTCCGGGGTCAG
The DNA here is from genome assembly GCF_977012225.1 of Planomonospora algeriensis. Lineage (NCBI taxonomy): Bacteria > Bacillati > Actinomycetota > Actinomycetes > Streptosporangiales > Streptosporangiaceae > Planomonospora > Planomonospora algeriensis. The sequence continues at coordinate 11,393 of NZ_CDRNDK010000173.1, forward strand.
GTCCAGGGCGATCCGGCCCGCGGGCAGCGGCGTCCTGACGACGGTCAGGGCGGCGGAGTCGCGGGCGCCGTCCGGCAGCGAGGCCGAGACCGTGTAGCGGCCGGGCTTGGCGCCCTTGGGCACGGTCAGGGTGATCCGCGCGCAGCCGTGCGCGTCGAGCTTCGCCCGGTGGAGGCGGCCGGCGAGGTCCTTGACGGTGACCACGGTGCCGGGCTTGGCCTTCTTCGTGCTGATGAGGGCCTGGAAGGTCTGCCCGGCCCGGACGCTGCCCGGGCTGGTGCGCAGGTCCAGCGAGGCGACCGGCGCGGCCTTGACGACCGCCCAGGTCTCGATCGGCTGGGCGCGGTCGACGCTGACGCGCAGGGTGTGCTCGCCGAGGCGGGCGTCGGCCGGGACGGTCATCCCGATGACGGACCGGCCCGCGCGGATGACGCCCGCGGCGCTCCGGCCGCCGATGCCCCGGATGAAGACGCGGGCCCCGTCCGGCACCTCCAGGGTGCGGACCGTCACGGTGTAGGCGCCGCCGCGCACGATGACGCCGGGGGTGACGACGGCCGAGTCGATGACCGGCCGCTTGACCTCCACGACGTCGCCGGGCGGGGGGTTCGGCGCGGACCCGGGACCGGGCTTCTCCGCCGGCGGCGCCGGGGCGGGGTCCTGAGCG
>NZ_CDRNDK010000174.1:0-12055 GCF_977012225.1 Planomonospora algeriensis
GCGCGCCCGGCCGACCGTCACCTCGCCGGCCAGCGCCAGCCGGTGCCCCGCCGCCCAGTGCGACCGGATCAGCCGTGCCGTGCCTGGCACGGTGAGCACGTGGCCGCCGACGTCGACGCTGAGGTTGCCGTGCGGCCGGGTGAAGTAGGGCAGGACGATCGTCCCGCCGGCCAGCCGGGGCTCCGGCCGGGCGATCTCCCCGTCCCGGTCCGCGCCGAGCCGCGCCGTCCGGACGATCCCCTCGCACTCGACGGCCACGTGGACGTCCCAGACCCGGAGGGCAGCCCGGTGAGGTCGATCGTCCCGGTGAACTCCCCGCCGTCCCCTGCCGTGGGGACGACGACGTCGGCGCGGGGCGGTCCTCCGTCCGGCCGCGGGCGCAGCACCAGGGTGACGCCGTCGACGGCGAGCTCCGGCCGGCCCGCTGTGCCGAGGGTGCCCAGGGCGTCCAGCACGACCCGGCCGGCGACGGTCAGCGCGGCCGGCCCGGTGTCCCAGCGCAGTCCCGTGAGCTCCCTGCGCACCGCGGCCGACTCGATGTGCGCCAGCCGTACGAGGCGGTCGATGTCCTCCAGCGCGGCGATCCGGTGCCGGTCGACCGGGGTGAGGCGCTCGCGCACCCCGTCGGTCAGCCAGCGCTCGCACAGGTCGGCGACCTCGGCCGCGATCTCCTTGCGCTCGATCTCCCCCGCCTCCAGGAAGGACCTGCCGAGGTGGGCCAGGGCGTCCAGCCGCAGATGGCGGCGGAGCAGGTGGTCGCGGAGCGGGCCGGGCTGCACGTGGGCGGCCACGAGTTCGATCGGCTTCCTGATCATCCGCATCCAGGAGAGCGGGTCGCGGCTCCCCTTCCGCTGCATGATGCTGGTCCCGTCGGGCCGGTCGACCAGGTGGTAGCAGTCGTAGTCGGCGACCACCGAGATCACCTCGGCGTGGCAGTAGGCGTGGGCGGTGAAGACGATGTCCTCGCCGACCGTGAGCTTCTCGTCGAAGCGGACGCCGTGGCGCTCCAGCATCTCCCTGCGGAACAGCTTGAAGCAGGTGAGGCTGTTGTAGACGGCGCTGTCCCCCAGCGGCGCCCGTTCGGCGTTCTCCTGGAACATGGAGACCGGGGCCCTGCGCCCGTGACCGACGATCTTCCCCAGGACGATGTCGGAGCCGTTGCGCTCGGCCATGGCCAGCATCCGCTCGAGCGCCTCGGGGCCGAGGTAGTCGTCGGCGTCGCAGAAGAACACGTATCTTCCCCGGGCGACGGACAGGCCCGTGTTGCGCGGGCGGCCCGCGCCGCCCGAGACCTCCTGGTGGACGACCCGGACGACGCCGGGGTGGCAGGCCGCGTAGAGGTCGGCCAGTTCCCCGCCGCCGTCGGTGGAGCCGTCGTCCACGACGATGATCTCCTTGTCGACCCGCTGGACCAGCAGCGAGGTCAGGCACCGGTCCAGGTAGGGCCGGCAGTCGTGGAGGGGGACGATCACGCTCACGTCGACGGTGGACCGGCCGGCGCCCGCCGCCGGCTCGTCGCCGTGCCCCGTACGGACTCGCTGGAGGATCGTTCGCGTCACCGCACAGCCCCTCGTCGGTCACATCGCGCATACGTCGCGCTTCAGTATGTGACGAAGACAGGCCTTCGCGTGGCCGATCCATCCGGTTGGTCCGCTCACCTCCACACTGAGGTTGCCGTGCGCGGTGAAGAACAACCGGTTCGTACGGCTTGCGCCCTCGATCCTCGGCGCGCCGTGCCGGTCCGCGTTGAGCCGCACCTCGCGCGCGAGCCCCGGCAGTCCAACCGCACGGACACGTCCCACGTCCCCGGCGGGACCCCGGCCACCACGGCCCGGAAGCCTCCGCCGGCCGGAGCGGGAAGGGCGCCACAGGACGGAGCGGGAGGCCTGCCGCCTGCCGGGGGCGCGACCCGGCTCCGGGCGGGAGCGGGAAGGCGAGCCGCAGGCCGTCGCCGCGCCGCCGCAGGACGAGCTCCGCCTCGGCCGGCAGCCCCTCCGGTTCCAGCCGCGCGACGCCCTCCAGCGTGAACCCGTCCCGCCCGGCCCGGACCGCCGCCAGCCGGACCACCGGCCGCACCCTGGCGGTGATCTCGAACAGCCGGTCCGGCAGTCCGGCGCGGAACCCCGGGTAGGCGGCGAAGATCCGCCCGCCCTCCACGACCGCCGCGCCGTACGCCCGTCCGGCCGGGAAGCCCGCGGCCTCGTCGAGTTCCCGGCGCAGGCCGTGCCGGATGCAGTGGGCGCGGAGCGCGTCCGCCGGCGGGAGGCGGTCCATGATCCAGCCGGTCGCCCAGCGGTCCACGATCGGCCGGGCCAGGCCGGTCACCCGGTCCCGGGTCCGGCGGCCGAACGACCGCCACCGCGGGCCGAACCCGCTGAGCACCTCGCACCGGAAGTGCCGCATCATCAACCGGTCCCGCTCCTCGCCCGGCGGGGTGTGCCGTTCCACCAGCTCCATCACCTCGGCGACCTGCGGGAGCCGCTCCAGGGGATGGACCGGGGACCGGCTGGCGTTGCGGACGCCCTCGCGGTAGGTGAGGTAGTAGCAGTCGTAGTCGGCGACCACCGAGATGACCTGGGCGTTGAGGTAGGCGAGCGCGGTGAAGGGCTGGTCCTCGCCGGTGCGCAGGTGCTCGGGGAAGCGCAGGCCGAGGCGCTCGATCAGGTCGCGCCGGAAGAGCTTCTGCGCCGAGAGGGTGTAGTAGACGCCGTCCCGGTAGAGGTCGGCCCGGTCCCGGTTGCGGGTGAACGGCGTCCTCGGCACCCGGCGCCCGCCGACCCCGGCCATCCTGCCGAGCACCACGTCGGAGCCGTTGCGCTCGGCCGCCGCCACCAGGCGCTCCAGCGCCTGGGGCCCCAGGTAGTCGTCGGAGTCGAGGAAGAAGACGTAGCGCCCCCTCGCCAGGTCGAGCCCGGTGTTGCGCGGCCCTCCGGGCCCTCCGGAGGCGGCCTGGTGCACCGCTCTCATCTCCGGATGCCTCATCGCGTAGTCATCGAGCACGGCTCCGCTGCCGTCCGTCGATCCGTCGTCGACCGCGATGACCTCCAGCCTCTCCAGCCCGATGCTCTGCCCGACCACCGAGTCGAGGCACTCCCCCAGGTACGCCTCGACGTCGTGCACGGCCACGATCACCGAGACCACGGGAACGTTCACGCTCTCCCCCGACTGCCCCCCGGACAGGAGATGCCCCGCGATCCGCGCGGTGATCCCTCCCACGGCGGAATCGGCCCCCGGCGGGTACGGCGGCGCGGACCCCGGCGTCCGCCGCGGGCCGTGCCGATCCGAGCGGGCCGATTCGAGCGGGATGGCGAGGGCGGGAGCGGTCTCCGGTGAATTCCCGAGGTAGATCTAGCACATAGCGGGCATGCGGCCAGGCATGGGTGAGCGTTCAGAGGACTTCGACGTCAGCGCGGACGACTTCGGGGACGGCCCCGGATCCCGGCGGGGGGATCTGGACAAGCTGGCCGTCGGTCTGGCCATCTCCGAATCGCTGGCCAACCACGGCCATCACGCCCTGGCCAACGCGCACAGATCCGCCGCCGACTCCCACCGCCTGCTGGCCGAGGCCGCGGCCGGCGACGTCGGGGAGCACCGGCGGCTGGAGGAGTGGCACCGCTGGTGCGCCCTGGTGGAGAGCCAGCTCGCCGACGAGGCCGACGAGCTGACGCCCACACGGCAGGACCGGGGAGATTAGCAGTCGGCCGCGGGCCCGGGACCACGCCGAAATGACGAGGCCATGACCGAACCGACCGGCTCCGCTCCCTCACCGTGGCATGCCCTTCCTCCTGCCGAGGTCGTCCGCCGGCTCGGCGTGGACCCGCATACGGGGCTCTCCTCCGCGGAGGCGGCCCTGCGGCTGGAGCGGCACGGCCCCAACCAGCTCGACGAGGCGCCCAGAGAGCCCCGGTGGCGGGCCTTCCTCCGGCAGTTCCAGGACCTGATGATCGCCATCCTGCTGATCGCCGCCGTGGTCAGCGCCGTGGTGGTGCGCGAGTGGGAGACCCCCGCCGCGATCGTCCTGGTGGTGCTGCTCAACGCGACCATCGGCTTCGTCCAGGAGACGCGGGCCGAGGCCTCGCTGGAGGCGCTGCGGCGGATGAGCGTCACGACGGCGACCGTACGGCGCGACGGCCGGACCCTCCGACTGGACGCCCGCGAACTGGTCCCCGGCGACGTCGTCGCGGTCGAGGCCGGCGACCGGATCCCCGCGGACGGGCGGCTGCTGGCGTCGGCCTCGCTGGAGGTGCAGGAGTCGGCCCTGACCGGCGAGGCGCTGGCGGCCCACAAGTCGGCCGGAGCCGAGATCGGCGAGGACGTTCCGCTGGCCGACCGGGCGACCGCGGTGTTCATGAACACGTCGGTCACCAGAGGCCGCGGGGAGATGGCGGTCACCGCCACCGGCATGGCCACCGAGACCGGCCACATCGCCGGCATGCTCACCGCGACCGAGCAGGAGCCGACGCCGCTGCAGCGCCAGATCGACGCCCTGAGCCGGACACTCGCCCTGATGGCGGGCGTCGTCGTCGTCATCGTGGCCGTGCTGGGCCTGCTGCGCGGCCAGGAGTTCGGGGCGCTGTTCATGACCGCGGTCTCGCTGGCCGTCGCGGCCATCCCGGAGGGGCTGCCGGCGGTGGTCGCCTTCACCCTCGCCATGGGGACCGGCCGGCTCGCCCGGCGCGGCGCCATCGTCAAGCGGCTGGCGTCGGTGGAGACCCTCGGCGGCACCTCGCAGATCTGCACCGACAAGACCGGCACCCTGACGCTGAACGAGATGACGGCGCGGGAGCTGGTGGCGGCCTCCCGTCGCTTCACCGTCTCCGGCCGCGGATACGCGGCCGAGGGGCGGATCCGGACCACCGACGGGACGCCTCCGCCCGCGTCCCTGGACGACGCGCTGCTCGCCATGGCCCTGTGCACGGACGCCGTGTTACGCGACGGCGAGGTGATCGGCGACCCCACCGAAGGGGCCCTGGTGGTGCTGGCGGAGAAGGGGGGCATCGACGTCGCGGCCCTGCGCGAGGAGCGCCCGCGGCTGCTGGAGATCCCGTTCGACTCCGACTACAAGTTCATGGCGACCTTCCACCGCTGGACCGACGACGCGGGCCGCGAGATCGTCCGGTGCTTCGTCAAGGGCGCCCCGGACGTCCTGTCGGCGCGCGCGGTCCGGCACCTCGGGGAGGACGGGATCGCCGCGTTCGACGACGCCGCCCGGAAGCGGTACGACCGGGCCAACGCCGACCTGGCCGGGCAGGGCATGCGCGTCATGGCGGTGGGCGGGGAGGACTTCCCCGCCGAGGGCTTCGACCCCGGTGACGACCCGAAGGTCCTGCTCGACCGGATCACCCTGTTCGCCCTGGTCGGCATCGTCGACCCGCCGCGCCCGGAGGCGCGGCGGGCCATCGCGGAGTGCCACGACGCGGGCATCCGGGTCCGCATGATCACCGGGGACCACGCGGCGACGGCGGGCGCCATCGCGGGCGAGCTCGGCATCCCGGGCGAGGCCGTCACCGGCGCCGACCTCGACGGGATCGCCGACGACGCCGAGCTGGCCCGCCGGCTGGACGACGTCGGCGTCATCGCACGGGTCTCCCCGGCGCACAAGATCCGGATCGTCCGCGCCCTGCAGGGCCGCGGGGACGTGGTCGCGATGACCGGCGACGGGGTCAACGACGCGCCGGCCCTGCGCAAGGCCGACATCGGCGTGGCGATGGGGATCACCGGGACGGAGGTGACGAAGGAGGCCTCGACGATGGTGCTGACCGACGACAACTTCGCCACGATCGTCGGCGCCGTCCGCGAGGGCCGCGGCATCTACGACAACATCGTCAAGTTCACCCGGTTCCAGGTCTCGACCGCGCTGGGGTTCGTGCTGACGTTCCTGATCGCGTCGCTGACCGGGATCGCCGGCGGCGCGCCCTTCACCGCCCTGCAGATCCTCTTCGTCAACCTCGTCATGGACGGTCCTCCGGCGATGTCGCTCGGCGTCGACCCGGTCAGCCACGACGCGATGAGCCGGCCGCCCCGCCGGCCGCGCGAGCGGATCCTCACCCGCGAGCGCCTCGTCCGGGCCCTGCTGGCCTCCTCCGTGATGGCGGCGGGCACCCTCGCCGTCCTCGTCTGGGCTCCCGGCCCCGAGCCCCGCCTGGAGGAGGCCGGGGTCGCGGGCACGATGGCCTTCGCCACCTTCGTGTTCTTCCAGGCGTTCAACCTGCTGAACGTCCGGCACGACACCCGCACGCTGTTCAGCCGCGAGAGCTTCGAGAACCCCTCCGCCTTCGTGGCGACCGCGGCCGTCCTCGTGCTGCTGGTCCTCGTCGTGGAGATGGACGTCCTGCACGGCTTCTTCACCACCGTCGACCTCACCTCGGAGCAGTGGCTCACCTGCGCGGCCGTCGGCTCGGTGATCCTGTGGGAGGGTGAGCTGGTCAAGGCCGTGCTCCGCGGGATCCACCGCCGGAATCCGCCCGCGGCGGTCTCCCGCGCGTGAAGGCGGTGATCGCCGTACGGTTCAGGACCGGGAGGGTTCTTCCCAGAGGGCGCTGATGGGCAACGCGGTCAGCCTGTCCCCGAAGGACAGCGACCTCGCCCCGGTGTAGAAGACGAATCCATGGACGAAGTCCTCGCCTAGGCTGTCGCGAAGCGCCGTAAGCCCCCGGAAGTCCTTCTGGTCGACGGAGTCGGTGGCCTTCGCCTCCACACCGATGACGCGGCCGTTGTTCCGTTCGAGGACGAGGTCCACCTCGGCACCCTGGCTGATTCGCCAGTGGTGGAGCCCGATGCGGAACGGCGCCCAGGTGGCCTGCTTCGCGATCTCATTCGCGATGAACGACTCGACGAGCGGCCCCCGCGCGGGCGAGACCCGGGCGGCCAGGCCGTCGGCGTCCACTCCGATCAGGTGAGCGGCCAGCCCCGTGTCGGTGACGTGCAGCTTGGGGCGGCGAACCGCCCGGGCCACGAGGTTCCGGGACCAGGCCGGGACCTGGCGGACCAGGAACACGGTCTCCAGCAGGCCGAGATAGCGGGTGACCGTGGTGCGATGGAGCTGGAGATCACTGCCGATCTTGGCCATGTTCGGCTCCTGCGCCGTGCTCGCCGCGATGATGCCGAGCAGTCGGCGAAGGTTGCTCGGCTCCTCGATCCGCGCCATCTCCCTGATGTCGGTGTCGATGACCGACTGGACGTAGGTGCGGTACCACCCGTCTCGGGTGAGCTCCGATCGCATTCCGATGACCTCGGGGTAGAACCCCCGGCAGATCAGCTCGAAGTAGTCCCGCCGGCCGTACTCACTGGGTGACGAGGAGCGCAGCGCCTCGGGGTCGTTGAAGGCCGTGACGAGGAAGGGCCGGCCTGAGCCCGAGAGCTCTTCCTGGGCGAAGGGCCAGACTTCCAGGATGCCCGCACGGCCCGCGAGCGACTCGCTCAGCGAAGGCGTGGACAGGAACCTCGTCGAACCGGCCAGGACGAACTGTCCTCGCCCGTTCTCCCGGTCGACCTCCGCCTTGATGGCGAGGATGAGGTCGTCTCCGCCTCGCTGGATCTCGTCGATCATCATCGGGCGGGAACCGTCGGCGATGAAGGTCACGGGATCTGCCTGGGCCGCCGATCTCAACGGGCCGTCGTCCAGAGTGAGGTAGGTCCCCCGCCTCCCCTTGTTGAGCTGCTGGAGCAAGGTCGTCTTCCCCGACTGCCTGGGGCCGTTGACGATCACCACTCTGAAGGCGTCGAGGAACTCTTCCGCATGACCCGCCACATGGCGGGTGACCAGCTCCGACATGGCGGTCCATCCTCCGGCATCAAACCGCCCCGATAGCCGACCGACATTTCACGGGGCTCCGAACCGACAGACTACAACCCTGCAATCGACATTTGACGAGCCTTCCGACCGACATTTCCCGGCCATCTGTACGGTGATCGGCGATCACACGGGGAACCGCCTTCACGGCGGAGGCGGCCCGTGCCTGTGCACGGGCCGCCTCATCGGGGCGGGAGCCCAGGCGCTCGGCCGGATGGCCCGCACCTGAGCTCAGGGGCCGCCTCCGGTCTCAGATGCGCCCGGCGCCCGCGCGCGCGGGGACGGTCCGGGCCACCTTCGCGGCGGGGTCGATCCGGGTGAACAGGGTGGGCGTCCAGCCGGCGTCGGCGCCGAGGTCGGGGTCGTGGGCGGCGTTGTGGGCGGCGACCAGATCGGTCGGCGCGCCGCCCACCAGGTTGTCCTTGGCGGTGATCGCGGTGCCCTTCAGGACCGAGAGCACCTTCTCGGCGGGGATGCCGTCGAAGGCGTTGCTCTCCGCGTAGACCTTCGAGCCCGCGCCCACGCCGATGCTGTAGAGGTAGTTCTCACCGCCGGTGTAGTAGTTGTTGTAGATGTGCACCTGGCCGAAGCGCACCCGCGGGGTCCGCTGGCCCAGGCCCTCGAAGAAGTTGTGGTGCAGCGTCACCTTGAGCTTGTCGGCCTCGCCGTACCTGCTCGCGGTGTCGGTGTTGCCGATCAGCGTCACCTTGTCGTGGCCGCTCAGGTGGTTCCACGACATCGTCACGTGGTTCGCGCCGCGCACGATGTCGAGCAGCCCGTCGTGGACCTGGTACGCCGGCCGAAGTAGGACGGCTGGTTGGCGTCGGGGTTGTCGCCGTCGTTGAGGGTGTTGTGGTCCAGCCAGACGTGCGTGGCGCCGGAGACCTCGACGTTGTCGAAGGAGGCGTTCCAGTTGCCCTCGTCGCCGTCGGTCGGGTCCCACTGCGGGAAGCAGTCGGAGGTGTCGGTGATGGTGAGGTTGCGGACGATGACGTTGTCGACGTTCGTGATCCGGATGCCGAAGCTCTTCAGCGCGGCGTCGGAGCCCAGGCCGACCAGGGTGACGTTGGAGCCGACGTTGATGGTGACGTGCTGGGCCATCTTGTTGTAGGACGCGACGCGGGCCTCCTCCAGCGGGCCGGAGGGCACCTTGTCCCTGCCCCAGACCGCCGGGTCGTAGGCGGCCAGGTAGGCCGCCAGGCTGTAGCCGTTCACCGCGTAGGAGTCGCAGGTGAGCGGGTTGCCCGCGTCGTCGGTGTCGGCGTCGATGGCGCCCTTGACGTAGATGATCTTCGGGGTGTTGTCCGCCGGGTCCCCGAGCGCGGCACGGAGCTGCGCGGCGGTGGAGACGGTGTACACGTTCTCCGGGCGGGCGGCCGAACCGCCGGTGGTGCCGGCGCCCTCGGCGGCCCAGCCGTCGTTCTTCGCCAGCACCTGGCGGCCGAGCTGGTGGTCCGCACCGGTGGGGAAGCTGCGGAACGGGTCCCAGCCGTCGGCGCCCCTGAGGTAGTCCTCCGGGTCGTGCTGCCTGGCCTGCTCCCGGGTCAGCTGCGGCCGGTCGCCGTTCACGGCCGCGCCCGGGCCGCGGTTGAGGTACTCGGCGAGCCGGGCCTCCCGCCAGTTCAGGCCGGACATGTCGGTCCAGGGGGCGTCCTTGAACTGCTGGCCGAGCCAGGACTCGCGGATCAGGACCTGGCCGCGAGCGGTGGCCGAGCCGCCGGCCGGCCACGGGCGGCCCAGGTGGACGGTCTTGGCGGGGGCGTCGCTGACCAGGTGGCTGCGGTAGATCATGAAACCGTAGGGGTTGGACAGCTCGGTGCTGGCCGCGGTGACGTAGCCGTTGTTGCCGTCGGCGGCACCGCGGCTCAGGGACTTGATCATGCAGTTGTGGAACAGCGCGGTGGCCCGGCCGAAGATGAAGTCGACGTCGCCCTCGACGTAGCAGTTGCGGAAGTACTGCCGGGCCGTGGTGGTGGCGCTGGGCGTGTTGGCGTAGAGGGTGTCCTGGTTGCCGATGAACCGGACGTTCTCGTAGACCTGCCGGTCGCCGGTGGTGCGCACCGCCACGGCCTGGCTGTTGCCGCCCGCGGCCTCGTCGTAGGAGTTCTCGAAGGTGAGGTTGCGGGCGGTGAAGTCGGGCGCGCCGATCACGTAGGACGCGCTGCCCGAAGTGCCGTACGTGCCCGAGCCGTCCGGCTTCGGGGTTTTGGCGGCGGCGTCGAAGGTGAGCACGACCTTGCGCGGGTCGGAGGTGTCGCCGACCAGTGAGATGTACGGCTTGTCCGCGGGGATGACCACCTGCTGCTTGTAGGTGCCCTCGCGGACCTTGATGGTGACCGGCCTGGTGTTGCCGGCCGGGACGGCGTCGACCGCGGCCTGCACGGTCGTGTGGTCGCCCGAGCCGTCGGCGGCGACCACGATGGTGGCGGGGCTGGGTGCGGCGGTCTCTGCGGCGGCCGGCGCGGCCGCCGCGACGACCGTGAGTGCGATGACCGTGGGGAGTGTCAGGAGTCGCATCTGCAACCTTGAGGAGGAAGCGGCAATCGGTTGCATGAAACGCTGACGTAATCCCTCATTCACGTCAATAGTCTTTGGGGAAATCGCTTTCCATAGTTACAAACGCTTGCAATAAAGCTGAGAAGGGCATGCCGACGGCCCCGGAGGGTGGGGGGAGGGCCCTCCGGGGCCGTACGGACCCCGCCGGTGCGACGGGGCCGTCAGGGGGGTGCGGCGCGGGGCCAGGGCAGGATCAGGGCGGTCAGGGCGGTCAGGGCGGTCAGGGCAGGGCCGGCACCCCGTTCACCCGGCGTGGCAGCCGCCACGGGTTGTCGTCGCGCAGCGCCTCGGGCAGCAGGTGCGGCGGGCAGTCCTGGTACACGACCGGCCGCAGGAAGCGGAAGACCGCGGCCGCGCCGACCGAGGTGGTCGCCGGTTCGGTGGTCGCCGGGTACGGCCCGCCGTGCTCCTGAGCCCAGCCGACCGCCACCCCGGTCGGGTAGCCGTCGAAGACCAGCCGCCCCGCCCGGTCCCGCATCACCGCCACGAGGCGGGCGGCCAGCTTCTCCTCCTCCGGCTCGCTGTGCAGCGTCGCGGTCAGGTTGCCGGGGGCCGCGGCCAGCGCCTCGACCAGCTCGTCCTCGTCGTCGTAGGTGAGCACGACGGTCACCGGCCCGAAGCACTCCTCCGTCAGCAGCTCGGAGTCGTCCAGGGCGGAGACGGGCCCGGTGAGCAGCCGCGCCGCCACCTGCCGGCCGTTCTCCCCGGCCCGGCCGGCGGCCGCCACGCGCAGGCCCGGTACGGCCTCCAGCGCGGCCGCGCCCTGCTCGAACCGCTCCCGTATGCCGTCGCCGAGCAGCACCTGCGGGCCGAGCGCGGCGAAGTGCCCCGCCATCGCCTCGACCAGTCCGGCGCCCGCGGGGGCCAGGACCAGCCCCGGCTTGACGCAGAACTGCCCGGCGCCCAGCGTCGCCGAGGCCGAGAGCCCCGCAGCGATCTCCTCGGTACGGCGGGCCGCCGCGCCGGGGGTGACGACGAGCGGGTTGAGGCTGCCCAGCTCCCCGTAGAACGGGACCGGCTCGGGCCGGGACTTGGCCAGGTCGTGCAGGAAACGGCCGCCCGCGGTCGACCCGGTGAACCCGACGGCCTTGACCAGCGGACTCGTGACCAGCGCGATCCCGGCCTCGTGACCGTGGACGAGCTGGACGACCTCCTCGGGCAGGCCCGCCCGGCGGGCGCCCTCCTGCAGCGCGGCCAGGGTCAGCTCGGAGGTCTCCGGGTGCAGCGGGTGGGCCTTGACGACGACCGGGCAGCCCGCGGCCAGGGCGCTAGCGGTGTCGCCGCCGCCGACGCTGAAGGCGAAGGGGAAGTTGCCGGCGGAGAAGACCCCGACGACGCCGAGCGGGACGTTCATCCGGCGCAGGTCCGGCCTGCTCCCGCCCGCGGTGTCCAGCCGCACGTCGAGGAAGGCGCCGTCGCGCAGCACCTCGGCCATGAGCCGGAGCTGGCCGGCGGTCCGGGCCACCTCATCGGTCAGCCGGGGCAGGCCGAGCGCGGTCTCCGCGTCGGCGGCGTAGACCAGGGTGTCCACCCGCTCGTCCAGCACGTCGGCCATGGCCTCCAGCAGTGCGGCCCGGCCCGCGGGCCCGGCCGCGTCCAGGACCGGGAGCACCGCCTCGGCCTCGCGGCAGGCGCGGCCGACCTCCTCCCGGCTGGTGGAGACGTACTCCCCGGGCGGCGCTCGCCCGACGCGGCGGTCGACGCTCC
>NZ_CDRNDK010000175.1:0-12046 GCF_977012225.1 Planomonospora algeriensis
CGCGCGCGCGCGCGCGCGCCGCCGTCGCGGCGGCGGCGGCGGCAAGGACGACGTCGCCCAGGGCGGCGGAGCCCGTCCCGAGGCGATCGGCGACGCGCTCGGCGCCGTCGAGCAGGCGATCGCGCAGACGCTCGCCTGACGGCCGGCCCCCGACGCCTCGATGACGGACGACGCCCGCGAGCCGGACCCCGGTCCGCGGGCGCGGGAGAGAACGGCATGAGAAACGGCACACGGCTGGGCGTCGACGTCGGCTCGGTGCGCATCGGCGTGGCCCGCAGCGACCCCTCGGGCCTGCTGGCCACCCCGGTGGAGACCGTACGGCGCGGCAGAGGCGACCTGGAGCGGCTCGCGGAGCTCGCGGCCGAGTACGAGCGTCGAGGTCGTGGTCGGCCTGCCCACCTCGCTCTCCGGCCGCGAGGGCCAGGCGGCGGGGCTCGCCCGCGGGTTCGCGGCCCGGATCGCCGCCCGGCTGGCCCCGGTCCCGGTGCGGCTGTTCGACGAGCGGCTCACCACGGTCACCGCCCAGCAGGGACTGCGCGCCAGCGGCGTGAAGGCGAAGAACCAGCGCGGGGTGGTGGACCAGGCGGCGGCCGTCGTGCTGCTCCAGGCTGCCCTCGACGCCGAGCGCGCCACCGGCAGGCCGCCGGGCGGTCCCGTGGCGGTGCCGGGTGACCGGCCCGGCGGGGGAGGCGACGGCGCGGCCGAGCGGTGAGCGGCCCAGTGAGGAGAGGGCGACCGATGACAGGTCCGTCCGCGGACCCGCCACGAGCACGAGCGGAGCCGTACTCTTTGTGTGGTTCACATCCAGATCGAGATGGTTGGTCTCGGTTTGTGGTTGTGGGTCGGGAGCATAGAATCACGAAATTCCTTGACGAAGAGAGTGAGTTGGCGGGAAACCGGGAAGAGCTGAGCAGAAACCTCGGGGCACGCTGATGCCCGGAGGAGGACCCGCCGTTCCCCGTAGCCGGGCGGCGCGCACCGGGATGCCAGGGGCAGGCGCCCGGAGGACCTGGATGTTCAGCTCGGTGAAGCTCCACGGTTCGGAAGATTCACTTGACGCCGGACCGTCCGTGCCGGGAGATTGGCCAGCGAATCATGAGCGACCTTGACATGGACTTCCTGGTGGGCGCCGAGGACGACGACGGTCGGTCGCGGCGCCGGTCGCGCGCGTCCTCGGGACGCGACGGCGGGAAGCGGGGCCGCCGGCGCAAGCGGCGCCGCAACAAGGGCGGCTTCCTGGCGCCCATGCTCGCGCTCCTCATCCTGCTGGGCGGCATCGGCGCCGGCGGCTACTACGGCTACACGTGGCTGAGCGACGTGATGACCCCGGACGACTACACCGGCCAGGGCACCGGCGAGGTCACCGTGGAGATCACGACGGGGCAGAGCGCCACCGACGTCGCCCGGACGCTGGAGGAGCAGGGCGTGGTCAAGAGCGCCAAGGCCTTCACCAACGCCATCGCCGCCGCGGGCAAGAGCGCCTCCCTGCAGCCGGGGACCTACACCCTGCGCAAGCAGATGTCCGCCGCCGCGGCGGTCGAGCTCCTCGACCCGAGCAAGCAGCTGATGGACCGGGTCACCCTCAAGGAGGGGCTGCGCCTGTCCGACACCCTCAGCACCCTGGCCAAGGCGACGGGCCGGCCGCTGAAGGAGTTCCAGCAGGCGGCCAAGGACGCCCGGGTCCTGGGCCTGCCCGGCTACGCCAAGGGCAGGCTGGAGGGCTACGCCTTCCCCGCCACCTACGACATCACGCCCAAGATGTCGGCGGCCGACATCCTGGCCGCGATGGTCGAGCGCTTCAGCGACACCGCCGACAAGGACAAACTGGTCGCCGGGGCCAAGGAGCTCGGCCACACGCCGCACGAGATCATGACGATCGCCAGCATCATTCAGGCCGAGGCGGCCGGGTCAGCGACATGGGGAAGATGGCCCGGGTCATCTACAACCGCCTCGAGAAGGGGCGGAAGCTGGAGATGGACAGCACGGTGATGTACGGGCTGAACAAGTACGGCATCGCCGCGACCAACGCCGATCTGCGCAGCACGTCCCCCTACAACACCTATGCCAAGGCCGGACTGCCGCCGGGGCCGATCAGCAACCCCGGCGACCACGCCATCCAGGCCGCGCTCAACCCCCCCGAGGGCGACTGGTTCTGGTTCGTCACCACCGACCCGGAACGGCGGCTGACCGAGTTCGCCACCACCGAGGCGGAGTTCCTCCGGCTCAAGGCCAAGTTCGACAGGAAGCAGGCGAACGGGTGACGCAGTCCGCGCCGGGGACCGCGACGAGGGCCGCGGTCCTGGGATCGCCGATCGCCCACTCGCTCTCGCCGTACCTGCACCGGGCCGCCTACGAGGCGCTCGGCCTGGACGGCTGGAGCTACGAGGCGATCGAGTGCGACGAGGCGGCCCTGCCCGCCCTGCTCGGCGGACTCGGTCCCGAGTGGGCCGGGCTCTCGCTGACCATGCCGCTCAAGCGGGCCGTGCTCCCGCTGCTCGACACCGTCTCCGACCTCGCCGTCGAAGTGGGCGGGGCCAACACCGTGGTCCTGTCCGAAGGCGCCCGGCACGGTGACAACACCGACGTGTACGGCATCGTGCGGGCGCTGTCCGAGGCCGGCGTGGCGCCGCCCCGGTCCGCGGTGATCCTGGGCGGAGGGGCGACGGCCGCCTCCACCCTGGCCGCCCTGCGCGAACTGGGCCTGGGGGAGGCCACGCTGGTGGTCCGCGACCCGGCCAGGGCGGGGGAGACCGCCGAGGTGGCCGAACGGCTGGGCACGGCCCTGGCGGTGCAGACCTTCGACAAGCTCGACGCGGTCCTGGACGCGGATCTGGTGGTCTCCACCCTGCCGTCCGGGGCGGCGGACGGCTTCGCCGACCTGGTGGCCGCCCGCGCCCCCGCGGTCTTCGACGTGGTCTACGCCCCCTGGCCGACCTTGCTCGCGCAGGCCGTACGGCGGGCGGGCGGGACCGTGGTCGGGGGTTTTCCGATGCTGCTGCACCAGGCCGTCCGGCAGGTCGAGCTGATGACCGGCCGCGCGGACGTGCCGGTGGAGGCGATGCGCGCGGCCGGTGAGGCGGAGATCCTCAGGCGAGCCGGTCGGGCGAGCTGACCGTCCCGGAGCCGTACGGCCGGAAGCCGCGCCGGGCGAGGACGAAGACGAGGGCCAGGAGCATCGCCTCGACCGCCAGGACGAACGGCCTGCCCGAGGAGAGCGGATCCGCCAGGCGGTGTCCCGCCATGGAGAGCAGCGGCGGGGCGAGCAGCGCGATGCCGCGGCGCCCGGCCGCGTGGCGGCTGGCGACGCCGCAGGCCATCGCGGCCAGCAGGGGCAGGGTCAGGCCGGTCAGGCCGTGGCCCGGCGCGGTGAGCGGCGAGAGGACGGAGACCGCGCCCAGCGCCGCGACGGTCACGACCGACCAGCGCAGCAGCGTCCGACGGCCGATCGACCGCGCGCCCGAGGCGGGGTCGGGTGCGGCGGTCAGCAGGAGCGCGGATAAAACGAGCGGGCCGGCCCGTTCCGCGACCGTCCCGGCCGTGAGGGGTTCCACCGAATAGGCGCCCGGCCCGAGAGAGGCGATCGCGTCCAGGACCGCCCACACGGAGACGGCGGTTTCCGCGACCGCCCAGAGCCACGCGCAGGCCGCCGCACTCCGGCGGGGACCACGCAGCGCCAGGACCACGATGAGCGCCTGCGGGAGCAGGAACGCGAGCTGGACCAGCGTGTAGGCCGGCGGGAGTCCGCTCGCCGAGGCCGGCAGGCCGGCGGCCGAGCCGAGTCCGGTGACCAGCAGGGAGAGCGGCGCGACGACCGCCGCCGCGTTCAGCGCGTCCCGCCACAGAGGGGCCGACCCGGGGCCGAAGGCGTGGCGCAGGCGGATCCTGACGGCCCCCAGCAGCAGGTCGGCGGCGTCGCGGAGGCCGGGGCGGGTCTGCCCGGGGCGGGCCGACGCGAGCAGGACCGCGATCATCTCCTCCTCGTGCCGGGCGCGGTGCTCGGCCGGGTACCAGGCGAAGAGCCCGCGGTAGCGGTCCTCCAGGCCGGTCACGCGGCACCCCCGGCGAGCCGGTGACCTCCGAAGGAGCCGGGAGGCGAGGCGACGCCTCCGGTGAGGCTCCCGCGGAAGAGGGCGCCCCCGGCGAGGCGGGCGCGCAGCCGGGTGGAGGCGGCCTCGGCGTGTCGGCGGAGCCGTTCGGCCTCGGCCGCCAGGCGGGCGCCGCCGGAGTCGGTGAGCCGGTAGTAGCGGCGGACGCGGCCGTCCACGACCTCCTCGCGGTCGCCGGTGATGAGGCCCTCGGCCTGGAGCCGGTCGAGGGCGGCGTAGAGGGTCCCGGCGCGCAGGACGACCCGGCCGGCGGAGATCTCCCGCACGTCGGTGATCACCCCGTAACCGTGCTGGGGGCCTGCGGCGAGGGCCGTGAGGATCAGGAACGTGGGTTCCTGCATCGGGCGTTCGCTCATGCGATCTTTATATATCGATCATCTGTATATGGGCAAGGGGATGATTCTGGCGTCGCGCACGGTTGTGGTAGTGTGACTACTCGATCGGTCCGGCATGCCTGCCGGACGCGCAAGCGGAGGTCTTCCTCCCACCTGGTCGACCGTGAGGCCGGCAGGTCAAGGATCACTCCGGTTAACCCCGGAGGGCTTACGGCTTAGGGTTCGTGAGTCCATGTGGCCCCGCATGCGCGACGTGCGGGGCACTTTGCGTTCCGCGTCCTGTCAAGGGACGCGCATGCGTGACCTCCCGGCACGATCGAGCACGTGGCAGTCGCCCGCCAAAGGGCGGCGGATCGCAACCTAGGAGGCCCCATCAGCGCCGAGCCCCGCATCAACGACCGTATTCGTGTGCCCGAGGTGCGCCTCGTCGGCCCGAACGGCGAACAGGTGGGCATCGTCTCCATCGGCGATGCTCTGAAGCTGGCTCAGGAGTCCGACCTCGACCTCGTCGAGGTCGCGGCGACGGCTCGCCCGCCTGTGTGCAAGCTCATGGACTACGGCAAGTTCAAGTACGAGTCGGCCATGAAGGCACGTGAGGCGCGCCGCAACCAGGCGTACACGATCATCAAGGAGATCAAGCTCCGGCCGAAGATCGACCCGCACGACTACGAGACCAAGAAGGGTCACGTGGTGCGGTTCCTCAAGGCCGGGGACAAGGTCAAGGTCACGATCATGTTCCGCGGCCGGGAGCAGTCCCGGCCCGAGCTGGGCTTCCGGCTCCTGCAGCGGCTGGCCGAGGACGTCACGGAGCTCGGCTTCGTGGAGTCCCAGCCCAAGCAGGACGGCCGTAACATGATCATGGTGATCGGCCCGCACAAGAAGAAGGCCGAGGCCAAGGCCGAGAAGGCGGCGGCCAAGGCCCAGCGCGGCGAAGAGGCTGCGGGGACCGAGACGCCCGTCACCGACGAGGCGGCCGCTCCGCAGGAGTGACTCGCATAGCCTGAACGCTCAGGCAGCCGCGAGAAGAATCCGGGACCGGGTCCGGTCTCGCAGTCAAGCATGCCCTTGACTCGGGTCGCCGGCCCGGGACATCGGCACGATCGAGGGAGATACGGCTGAGATGCCGAAGATGAAGACGCACAGCGGTGCGAAGAAGCGGTTCCGGCTCACCGGCTCGGGCAAGATCAAGCGCCGCCGCGCCAACCGCGCGCACTACAACGAGTGGAAGTCGTCCACCCTGACGCGCCGTCTCAAGCCCGAGGTCGTGCTCTCCGACGCCGACGCCAAGAAGATCAAGAAGCTGCTCGCTAAGTAACGATCCCGGGGAGATAGATACACATGGCACGCGTGAAGCGGGCGATCAACGCCAAGAAGAAGCGCAGGGTCGTTCTCGAGCGGGCGAGCGGTTACCGGGGCCAGCGGTCGCGTCTGTACCGCAAGGCCAAGGAGCAGATGCTCCACTCGATGACCTACGCCTACCGGGACCGCAAGGACCGCAAGGGCACCTTCCGCCGTCTGTGGATCCAGCGGATCAACGCCGCTGCCCGCCAGAACGGCATCACCTACAACCGGCTCATCCAGGGTCTGCGCCTGGCCTCCATCGAGGTCGACCGCAAGATCCTCGCCGACCTCGCGGTGAACGACGCCGCCACGTTCGCGACGCTGGTCGAGGCCGCCAAGAAGGCGCTTCCGGCCGACGTGAACGCGCCGGTCGCCTGAGGCCGGGCCACACGGGTCGCCGGCCGGGTCCGGCTCCGTTGAGAACGCGGTCCGCAGCGGTCACGCTGCGGACCGCGTTCGCATGTACGCGGGTTCTCTCGAGGGACGGGTATGGCGGGTTCTGAGCTGACGAACATCAAGTCGCCGCGGGTGAAGGCCGCGCGGCGGCTGACCAAGCGGGCCTTCCGGGACCGCGACAGGTCCTTCCTCGCCGAGGGGCCGCAGGCGGTCCGCGAGGCGCTGGCACTGGACGACGTCGTGGTGGAGCTGTTCACCACGGCCGAGGCCGAGCTGCGGCACGCCGAGATCCTCTTCGCGGCGCGGGCCGCAGGGATACCGGTCCTGCGGACCAGCGGGGAGGTCATGGCGGAGCTCGCCCAGACCGTCACCCCGCAGGGCCTGCTGGCGGTGTGCCGCTTCGTGCACGTGCCGCTGGAACGCGCCGTCACCGCCGACGCCCGCCTGGTGGCCGTCCTCGCGCACGTCCGCGACCCCGGCAACGCCGGGACGGTGCTGCGCTCGGCCGACGCCGCCGGCGCCGACTCGGTGGTCTTCACCGACGCCTCGGTCGACCCCTACAACGGCAAGTGCGTCCGGGCCAGCGCGGGCAGCCTGTTCCACCTGCCGGTCGCCACGGGGGCGCCGGTGGCGCAGGCCGTGGCGAGGCTCAAGGAGTCCGGCCTGCGCGTGCTCGCCGCCGACGGCGCGGGCAAGCACACGCTGGACGACGTGGACCTGTCCGGGCCGACCGCGTGGATCTTCGGCAACGAGGCCTGGGGACTGCCGGAGGAGCTCCTGCGGCTGGCGGACGACGTCGTCCGGGTGCCGATCTACGGAAGAGCCGAGAGCCTCAACCTCGCCACCGCGGCCGCGGTATGTCTGTACGCATCTGCCCGGTTCCAACGCGCCGGTTCGCCCCCGGCCCTCGAGCCGAGGCTGCCGTAGGACGCGGGAAACCCGCTATTGTCGGCCTTGGAGTCCGAGGAGGCGGGGTCGTGCACGGCGAACACACCGACGAGCGGGGCGCTGACTCCCCATGCGCGATCGGCGTCGACGACCTCCCCGACGGCCTCGTGGTGACCGACCGCGACGGCCACGTGCTGACCGTCAACCGCGCCGCCGCCCGGCTGACCGGGATCACCCGGGAGCGGGCCGTCGGCCGGCACGTGCGCGACGTGTTCTCCCTGCAGGACCAGGACGGCCGCGACTGGTGGAAGTGGCTCGACCCGTACGGCGGGCTGCCCACCCGCACCCGCCAGCCCGAGCTCCCGCTGCGCACCCCGGGCGGCCAGGAGTTGCTGGTCGCCGCCCGCCTGGTGCGCAGGCCCGAGCGGGGCGGCGAGGTCGTCCGCGTGGTCGTCACGATGCGCGACGCCGGAGCCCGCGCCCGCCTGGAGCGCAGCCGCGCCGACCTGGTCTCCACCGTCGCCCACGAGCTCCGCTCCCCGCTGACCAGCGTCAAGGGGTTCACCGCCACGCTCCTGGCCAAGTGGTCGCGTTTCACCGACGACCAGAAGCTGGTCATGCTGGAGACGGTCAACGCCGACGCCGACCGGGTGACGCGGCTGATCACCGAGCTGCTCGACGTGTCCCGCATCGAGTCGGGGCGGCTGGAGATCCACCGGCAGGTGGTCGACCTGCCCGCCAGGGCGCGCCGGCTGATCGCCGGGCGGGTCGCCGCGGGGGAGCCGGAGGACCGCTTCCGGCTCCAGGTGGACGGCGGGCTGCCCGAGACCTGGCTCGACCAGGACAAGATCGATCAGGTGCTGGCCAACCTGCTGGAAAACGCGGTGCGCCACGGCCGGGGTACGGTGACAATAGCCATGGAACCGAGCGAGTGGGGAGTCACCGTGTCCGTCCGTGACCAGGGAGAGGGCATCCCGCCCGAGCTGGCCACGCGCGTGTTCCGGCAGTTCTGGCGGGGCAACGCCCGCCGCCGCGGAGGCACCGGGCTCGGTCTGTTCATCGTCAAGGGCCTGATCGAGGCCCACGGCGGCACCGTGTCCGTGCAGCGGGGCCCCGAAGGCGGGGCCGAGTTCCGATTTACCGTGCCCACCGGCACCCCCGACTTCGCCTGAACGGCGGATGCGAGACCCGGTGGGCACTCTGACGCCGGTCGTGCGCGCCCGTCCCGCGGCGCGGGAGGATCTCCCCGGCCTCGCCGGGATTCCCAGGCGGGGCCCGACCGCTTCAGCGATTAGACTCATGGCCGCTCAAGCCCTGGATTCGGAGCTCTCTTTTGTCTAACTACGACCCGGTCGAGGTGACGCCGCTGCACGCCGATGAGATGGCGCGCATGCAGGCTGAAGCGCTCGAAGCCGTCAAGGCTGCGCGCGACCTCGACGAACTCAAGCAGGTACGGCTCGCCCACGCCGGTGACCGCTCACCGATCGCCCTGGCCAACCGCGAGATCGGCGCGCTGCCCCCCGCGGCCCGCGCCGAGGCGGGCAAACGCGTCGGCGGCGCCCGCAAGGCCATCGCCGACGCCCTCGCCGAGCGCCAGGCCCAGCTGGAGGCCGAGCGGGACGAGCGGGTCCTCATCGAGGAGACCGTCGACGTCACGCTCCCATGGGACCGCCTCCCCAGGGGCGCCCGCCACCCGCTGACCACGCTGCAGGAGCGCATCGCCGACGCGTTCGTCGCGATGGGCTACGAGGTGGCGGAGGGGCCCGAGCTGGAAGGCGAGTGGTTCAACTTCGACGCCCTCAACATCTCGCCCGACCACCCGGCGCGCTCGGAGCACGACACCTTCTTCGTGGAGTCGGTCGACTCGGGCAAGGTGCTGCGCACGCAGACCTCCCCGGTACAGATCCGGGCGCTGCTCAGCCGGGAGCTGCCGGTCTACGTGATCTCGCCGGGCAAGGTGTTCCGCACCGACGAGCTCGACGCCACCCACACCCCGGTCTTCCACCAGATCGAGGGGCTGGCGGTCGACGAGGGCCTGACGATGGCCCATCTGAAGGGCACCCTGGACCGTTTCGCCGAGGTCATGTTCGGCAAGGGCATCAGCACCCGGTTCCGGCCCAACTACTTCCCGTTCACCGAGCCGTCGGCCGAGATGGACCTGAAGTGCTTCGTCTGCCGCGGCGCCTCCGCGGTCCCGGGCAACCCGCCCTGCCGTACCTGCAAGTCCGAGGGCTGGATCGAGTGGGGCGGCTGCGGCATGGTCAACCCCCGGGTGCTCATCGCCTGCGGGGTGGACCCCGACCGCTACAGCGGCTTCGCGTTCGGCATGGGCGTCGAGCGCACGCTGATGTTCCGCCACAACGCCGAGGACATGCGCGACATGGTCGAGGGCGACGCCCGCTTCACTCTCCCGTTCGGGATGGAGGTCTGATGAAGGTCCCGCTTTCATGGCTGCGGGAGTATGTCGATCTCCCCGCCGTCACCGCCCACGAGATCGCCGACAAGCTCACCGCCGCCGGGCTCAAGCTGGAGGCGATCACCTCCCACGGCCACGACGTCAAGAACGTCGTCGTCGGCGAGGTGCTCTCCATCGAGGAGCTCGAGGGCTTCAAGAAGCCCATCCGCCACTGCCAGGTCGAAGTGGGGGAGGCCGCGCCGCGCCAGATCGTGTGCGGTGCGACGAACTTCACCGCCGGCGACCGGGTGCCGGTCGTGCTGCCCGGCGGCGTGCTGCCCGGCGGGTTCGAGGTCGGCGCCCGCAAGACCTACGGGCGCATGTCCGAGGGCATGATCTGCTCCGAGCGCGAGCTGGGCCTGGGCGACGACCACGGCGGCATCATGCTGCTGCCCGCCGACACCCCCATCGGCGCCGACGTGGTCGAACTGCTCGGCCTGCGCGAGGACGTCATCGAGCTGGAGATCACCCCGGACATCGGCTACGCGCTGTCCGTCCGCGGGGTGGCCCGCGAGGTCGCCACAGCCTTCGGCGTCGCGTTCCGCGACCCCGCTGATGTCTCCCCGCCCGCGGAGACCGGCCCGTCCCACCCGGCCTCGATCGCCGACCCGACCGCGTGCGACCGCTTCGTGCTGCGCGCGATCCGCGGCTTCGACCCGCACGCCCCGAGCCCGTTCTGGATGCGGGCCCGGCTGACGCGCGCGGGCATGCGGCCGGTCTCGCTGGCCGTGGACGTCACCAACTACGTGATGCTCGAGCTCGGCCAGCCGCTGCACGCCTTCGACGCGACGAAGCTCAGCGGTGAGATCGTGGTGCGCCGGGCGGAGCCGGGGGAGACCCTGGAGACGCTCGACCACGTCGTGCGCGCGCTCCACCCCGAGGACGTCCTGATCACCGACTCCTCGGGCGCCATCTCGATGGCCGGGACCATGGGCGGGCTGCACACCGAGATCTCCGACGATTCCACCGACATCGTCATCGAGGCCGCGCACTTCGCCCCCAGCGGCGTCGCGCGCATGTCCCGCCGCCACAACCTGGTCAGCGAGGCGTCCAAGCGCTTCGAGCGGGGAGTGGACCGGGAACTGCCGCTGCAGGCGTCCTGGCGCGCGGTGCGGCTCCTGGCGGAGCTGGGCGGCGGCACGATCCAGCCGGGCGTGACCTGCGCGGAGGTCGAGACCCGGCCGGTCCGGATCTCCATCCCGAGCGGCCACCCCGGTCGGGTCGCCGGTGTGCGCTACGACCGCGAGACCGTGATCCGCCGCCTGGAGCAGGTCGGCTGCACGGTCACCGAGGGCACCGGGGACGCGTCCGGCGCCGAGGCCGCCGACGGCCTGGCGGCCAGGCTCGCGGTGACCGGGGACGACATGCTGACGGTCGTCCCGCCGTCCTGGCGGCCCGACCTGACCGACCCCAACGACCTGGCGGAGGAGGTCATCCGGCTCGAGGGCTACGAGAACCTCCCCTCGGTCCTGCCCGCCGCCCCGGCGGGGGCCGGTCTCACCGAGGGCCAGCGGCTGCGCCGCAGGGCCGGCCGGGCGCTGGCGTCGGCCGGCTACGTCGAGGTCCTCGCCTACCCGTTCATGGGGGAGCGCGACCTCGACAACCTGCAGCTGCCCGAGGGCGACGCGCGCCGCCGTGCCGTACGGCTGGCCAACCCGCTGAGCGAGGACGAGCCGCTGATGCGGACCACGTTGCTGCCGGGTCTGCTGAAGACCCTGGTCCGCAACGTGGGCCGGGGCGTGGGCGACGTCGCGCTGTTCGAGATGGGCCTGGTCTACCGGCCCGCCGCGGACGCGCCGGCGACCGCGCCGGTGCTGGGTGTGGAGCGGCGGCCGACCGACGACGAGCTGGCCTCGATCGAGGCGGCGCTGCCCGCGCAGCCGAGGCGGGTAGCGGTCGTGCTGGCCGGCGAGTTCGAGCGTTCCGGCTGGTGGGGCAAGGGCGCCCCGGCGACCTGGGCGGACGCCGTGGAGGCCGCCCGCACGGTGGCCCGCGAGGCCGGGGTCCCGCTGGAGGTCCGCGCCGACCGGCACGAGCCCTGGCATCCGGGCCGCTGCGCCGCGCTGTACGCCGGGGAGACCCTCGTCGGGCACGCCGGCGAGCTGCACCCCCGCGTCGTCGAGGCGTACGGCCTGCCGCCGCGCACCTGCGCGATGGAGCTGGAGCTGACCGGGCTGGAGTCGTCGCTCCCCGGACCGGCGGAGACCCCCGCGATCTCCGCCTACCCGGTCGCCACCCAGGACGTGGCGCTGATCGTCGACGCCGCCGTCCCGGTCGCCGAGGTCGAGGCGGCGCTGCGCGAGGGGGCCGGAGAGCTCCTGGAGGCGATCCGGCTGTTCGACGTCTACGCCGGTGCGCAGGTGGGTGAGGGCAACAAGTCCCTGGCCTACTCGCTGCGCTTCCGCGCGCCGGACCGGACGCTGACCGTCGAGGAGACCACCGCGGCCCGTGACGCGGCCGTGGCCCTGGCGGGCGAGCGCACCGGGGCCCGGCTGCCGCGGCGCTGACGGAAGAGCGGTGGGCGA